>JAEYVD010000475.1 GCA_023432075.1 Pseudomonadota bacterium
GTCATCCAGCGAGGCCACGGGAAAGGACAGCTCGCCCACGCCCGCCCGCCATTGCCGGGTCAGCGCGTTATAGACCACCCGCCAGGTGCGGGACGTGTCCACCAGCGACTTGTCGAACCAGTACCAACGCTCGCGGGTGATGGTGAGGTCGGCCGTGAAATACAAGGCGACGCCGCGCTGGGCGGCGTCGCGCAACTGCTGATTCAGCTCGAATTCGATATCCGCGTCGATTTCCAGGTTGCCGTCGCGCACCACCGGGTCCACCCGCGTGACGCGGGGTTCGGACGCATGAGCCAAACCGCCCGGCGCGGTCAAAAGCACGGCAGTTACCAGCAACAACCCAAGAAATACGCGCGAAATAATGGACATACGGCACCGGGACTACGTCATGCCCCTATTCTTCGGGATTCAGGACTGCTTGGCAAACAAGGCATAGAAAAACCCGTCGTGTTGCGCCGCGGGTGTTGCATTGACCGCAACTGGCAGCAACTGGCCCGGTGCGTCCAGGCGTGTGGCCTCGGGATGGCGCTGCAGAAATTCCAGGGCCTGGCGCGTGCCTTCGATCGGAAAGACCGAACACGTCACATAGAGCAGGCGGCCGCCCGGCGCCACGGTGGACCAGAGCGCGTCCAGGATCCGGGTCTGCAGGCTGGCCGTGCGGCGCAGATCGTTCTCGCGGCGCAGCCAGCGGATGTCGGGGTGACGGCGCACGATCCCCGACGCCGTGCAGGGCACGTCGGCCAGCACCGCGTCAAAGGGCTTGCCGTCCCACCAGGCGTCCAGGTCGGCTGCATCTGCCGCCTTGAGCCGGACGTGATCGCCGCCCAAGCCCAGCCGCGCCAGGTTCTGTTCCACGCGGCCGAGACGGTCGGCATCGGCGTCCAGGGCAAGCAGGTCGATATCGGCCAGCTCAAGCAGGTGCGCCGTCTTGCCGCCCGGCGCCGAGCAGGCGTCCAGCACCCGCATGCCGTCGGCGGGAGCCAGCAATTCGGCGGCAAGTTGCGCGCCCGCGTCCTGCACCGACCACCAGCCCTCGGCAAAGCCAGGCAGCTGCGTCACCGGTTTGGGCGTGGCCAGCACCACGCCCGACTGACCCACCGGCTCGGCCGCCAGGCCCGCGTCCGCAAATGCCGCCAGCACCTGTTCACGGGTGGCGCGCCGACGGTTGACCCGCAGGGTCAGCGGGGCGGGCAGGTTGGCGGCGGCCAGGATGTCACGCCATTGCTTCGGATAGGCCACGGTCAGTTGCTTGACCCACCAGCCAGGATGATTGAATTGCGCCTCGGGGCTGTCGGCCACCGCGGCTTCCAGCGCGGCGCGTTCGCGCAAGAAGCGGCGCAGGCAAGCGTTGAGCATGCCCTTGTACGACGCCAGGGCGCGCGAGCCGGCTGCCGCGGTCACCGCTTGGTCGACGACCGTGTGGGGCGCGTAGACCGGCATGCCGGGCAGGGACTGGGCGGCATCGCCCTCTTCCTTGAGCAGCGTCAGCGACACCAGCAGCAGGGATTCGAACAGCACGCTGGGATAGCGCTGCACCATCTCGCGCCCGACCGCATCGGCCCAACCCAGGTAGCGCATCGCATGAAACGACACGGCCTGCGTGGCCGGACGCAGCGTGGCGTCCACATCGGCCAGCGCCTCGGTGAGCGAACGGCCGTCGAGCACATCCTCCACCACTTCCGCGCTGGCAAGAAGGACTGAAGAGAGCGGAGGAGCTAGATTGGGGGAGTCGGAACGCGTGGACATGGGGCGAAATCAAAGAGTAAGACCGCTATGGTAGCCCGGACCTGGACGACTGGGCGCCGGGCGCGGCACACTGGCAGCCTGCCCCGGAGCCCATTCATGACCCTTGCCACGCTGCTGCTGTTCGTCCTGGCCTCTGCCGTTGCCATCGTTACCCCAGGCCCCACCGTGCTGCTCGCCCTGTCCAACGGCTCGCGCCATGGCGTGCGCGCCGCGTGCTGGGGCATGGGCGGCGCAGTGCTGGCGGACCTGGTCCTGATCGGCGCGGTGGCCTGCGGCCTGGGCGTGCTGCTGGCGGCCTCCGAGGTCGCCTTCCAGATCGTCAAATGGGCGGGCGCGGCGTATCTGGCGTGGCTGGGCGTCAAGCTCCTGCGTTCGGACGCGGCGCTGACCCTGCCGTCCGAGCGCCCCCGCGACGCCCGTCCGGACGGCCTGGCCCTTGGCATGCGCAGCTTCGTCGTGGCGCTGACCAACCCCAAGGCCCTGCTTTTCATGTCGGCCTTTCTGCCCCAGTTCATCAACCCCGCGGCGCCGCTGCCCGCCCAATACGCCATCCTGGCCGGGATCCTGGCACTGCTGAACGTGGCGACGATGCTGGCGTACGCCACCCTGGGCGCCCAGATGGTCCGCGCCTTCCGCGCGGGCGGCCTGCGCTGGCTGAACCGGATATGCGGGGGCATGCTGATCGGTCTGGCCGGGACGCTGGCTCTGTACCGGCGCACCGCAGCCTGAACCGGACACAGGCCGACGGTCCGCGTTCGTTTCTCCGTCCCCCATTCCCAGGCCTGTTGCGCACCCGCCGCTATCCGCGCCTACGGCAATGCCGTATAATTTCGCGCTTTCCTGCTATCGCCATGGGTGCGGCCGCCGGCCTTGAATCCGGTTGGCGGGAAAACGCCGCCCCCCCTCCCCCCTTGATTGAGTTATGAAGAAGGCTGTTCCGCTTGCCCGGTCCGTCCGGTGGCAGGCGTCGCATATCAGCGAAGCGCGCAATCGCGTGGGCCTGCCGCAGGCGGATTTCGCGGCGTTGCTGGGCGTAAGCGTGCGCACCTTGCAGGATTGGGAACAAGGCCGGCGCAACCCTTCTGGCGCCGCGCAGACATTGCTGCGGGTTGCCATGCTGCATCCCGAAACGCTGCGCCACCTGTCCTCCGTGGACGCCCCGGCCTGGCCCTGACCCTTTGACGATTACCCCGCCGCACGTCCAATGCCCGTGCGCGAACCTACGGTGAATTAGATTGGAAGTTATTGAACATTCCCGCCCCGGCAAAGGCGCCGGCACTGCTCCCAGCAACGGCGCCGACGCGACGCTGGACGCCATCACGGCCGCCGCCCAAGAGGCCAACCCGGGACGCGCGCCGCGCGTGGGGTTCGTGTCCCTGGGCTGCCCCAAAGCCCTGGTCGACTCCGAACGCATCCTGACCCAGCTGCGCACCGAAGGCTACGAAATCACGCCGGAATACAACGGTGCCGACGTGGTCGTCGTGAACACCTGTGGCTTCATCGACAGCGCCAAGGCCGAGTCGCTGGAAGCCATCGGCGAAGCTCTTGCCGAGAACGGCAAGGTCATCGTGACCGGCTGTATGGGCGTCGAGGAATCGGTGATCCGCGACGTGCATCCCAGCGTGCTGTCGGTGACCGGTCCCCAGCAATATGAAGAGGTCGTGCGCGCCGTGCATGGCGTGGCGCCCCCGCGCACGGACCACAATCCCTACGTGGACCTGGTGCCGCCGCAGGGCGTGAAGCTCACGCCGCGCCACTATGCCTACCTGAAGATCTCCGAAGGCTGCAATCATCGCTGCAGCTTCTGCATCATTCCCTCGATGCGCGGCGACCTGGTCAGCCGTCCCGTCGGCGACGTGCTGAACGAAGCCGAACGTCTGGTGAAGGCCGGCGTGAAAGAGCTGCTGGTGATCTCGCAGGACACCAGCGCCTACGGCGTGGACCTGAAATACCGCAGCGGTTTCTGGAACGGCCGCCCGGTCAAGACCCGCATGACCGAGCTCTGTATGGCCTTGTCCGAAATGGGCGTCTGGACGCGCCTGCATTATGTGTACCCGTACCCGCACGTCGATGAAGTGATTCCGCTGATGGCCGAGGGCAAGATCCTGCCCTATCTGGACATCCCGTTCCAGCACGCCAGTCCGCGCATCCTGAAGCTGATGAAGCGCCCCGCCTTCGAAGACAAGACGCTTGCCCGCATCAAGCGCTGGCGCGAAATCTGCCCGGACCTGACGATCCGCTCGACCTTCATCGTCGGCTTTCCCGGCGAAACCGAGGAAGACTTCCAGTATCTGCTGGACTGGATGCAGGAAGCGCAGCTGGACCGCGTGGGCTGTTTCCAGTACTCGCCCGTTGAAGGCGCGCCGGCCAACCTGCTGGACGATCCGGTGCCGGACGACGTCAAGCAGGATCGCTGGGAGCGCTTCATGGCGCTGCAGCAGACCATCTCCGCCCAGCGCCTGGCGCTGAAGGTTGGCCGCGAGATCGACGTGCTGATCGACGAGGTTGACGAAGACGGCGCGGTAGGCCGCAGCGCGGGCGACGCGCCAGAAATCGACGGCTGCGTCTACGTCAGTTCGGACAAGCCCCTGCAGCCGGGCGACATGGTGCGCGTGCGCGTCACCGAGTCCGACGAGTACGACCTCTGGGCCGACGCGCTGTAAAAGCAGCGACTTCGGACAAACGCCGTCCGGCGCAGCGCGCGCCGGACGGCGTTTTTCTTGGGGCGTGACGAACCACGGATCCCGGGCGCCCGCCCCGTGCACGCCGCCCCGCGAACGGGGCGGCGCCCGATCAGGACTTGGCCAGGAAGTCCGACAGGTCGTCGGCGTGTTCCTCTTCCACCGCCAGGATTTCCTCCAGCAGACGGCGCGTGGTGGAATCCTGTTCACCGATGTAATCGATCATCTGGCGATAGCTGTCGATGGCGATACGCTCGGCGATCAGGTTTTCCTTGATCATCTCTTCCAGCGAGTCGCCTTCGACGTATTCCGAATGGCTGCGGTCCAGGATGCCCTTGGGCGACAGGTTCGGCTCGCCGCCCAGCTGCACGATCCGTTCGGCCAGCTTGTCGGCATGGTCCTGCTCCTGCGCCGCGTGCTCGGCAAACTCGGCCGCGACCGGTTCCGCATTCAGGCCACGGGCCATGAAATAGTGGCGCTTGTAGCGCAGCACACAGACGATTTCCGTGGCCAGCGCTTCATTCAGCAGTTTCAGCACGGTTTCACGGTCTGCGCGATACGTGTCGGTGATGGCGCCGGATTCGATGTCCTTGCGCGCCTTGGCGCGAATCGCCTTCACGTCCATATCGAAGGGACGCTTGTTTTCCTGCGGGTTGCGGTTTGCTTGTTCCATATCGTTAGCTCCTCTAGTCCGTGAAAGCAGCACGACGCTGGACTTCCAGTCGTTTTCGCAATCTTCAGTCTACCGAGCGCGCCGGAACATGCTGTGTCCAAACATTGCCCGTGTTGCCCGTCGGCCTGGGCCCGGGGCCCGAGGAGTCCTTCGGCAACCTTGCGTAAACTATCGGCTTCGCGAAAGGCCTCGTGACGCAATCTGTAACGCGGCCGGCAATTTCCCACCCGTTTTATGACTCTGAAGAATATCTGCGTGTATTGCGGCTCCAACCCGGGCACGCGCCCGGACTACGTCGAGCAGGCCCGCGTGCTGGCGCGCGAACTCGTCAAGCGCGACCTGGGCCTGGTGTACGGCGGATCCATCGTCGGGATCATGGGCGTGGTGGCCAATGAAGTGCTGGCCGGCGGCGGCCGAGTGATCGGCGTCATCCCCGAACTGCTTCTCAAGAAGGAACAGGCGCATCTGGGGCTGACGGAGCTGCACATGGTTCAGAACATGCACGAGCGCAAGGCGATGATGATGGAGAAAGCCGACGGCTTCGTCGCCCTGCCCGGCGGCGCCGGTACGCTGGAAGAATTCTTCGAAGTCTGGACCTGGGCGCAATTGAACATGCACCAGAAACCCTGCGGATTGCTGAACGTGGCCGGGTACTACGATGCCCTCATGCAATTCATTGACCACTCCGTGGAAGAAGCATTTATCCGTCCCCAGCATCGCGACATGCTGGTGGTGGAACAAGACCCTGCCTTGCTGCTGGATCGCTACGCCATTTACGAGCCGCCCAACGTCTCGAAGTGGTTCGATCCCGTCAGAAAGCCCTGACCCCCACGCTTGAGACCAGAACGGAAGCCCCCGCAATGCCCACCGATTCGTTGTTCCCCGGTTGCACCGAGTCCGTATTGCGCGACTATTTTCACGCCAAGGACGAGAACCGCCCCCACTACATGGCACGAGCCTTTGCGCCCGACGCCGTGCTGAAGATGGCCCTACGCACGCAGGCCATCGCCTTTCCGCCCGAATCGCATGGGCTGGCCGCCATCACCGACACCCTGGTGCGCAAGTTCGGCCAGACCTACGACAACGTCTACACCTTTTACCTATCACGCCCCCCGGCGGACACGCGCCTGCCGGATTACCACTGCGACTGGCTGGTCGGCATGACCGAAAAGGCGACCGGCAACGTGCGCGTGGGCTGTGGGCGGTACGACTGGGAGTTTCAGCCCGATCCGTATCGCGCCAAGCGCCTGACCATCACGATTGAAACCATGGTGACCCTGCCGCCCGGCGATGCGTCCGCAGTGTTCGGCTGGCTGCTGGCCCTGGACTACCCCTGGTCCAGCGCCGCGCGCGTGGTCGCCGGCGCCCCGCCGCTTGAAGACCTGGCGCCGGTCGTGCACTATCTGCTTCACCCGAACGGCATGTAGGGACGCGCGACGACGCCTGTCAGCGTGCGAGAGGCGCTCTCCCCCAGCCTGCCGGCATTGGATTCAAGAATTGAAATACGACATTGCAGCTTTCGACTTCGACGGGACCCTGGCAGACACCATGCCGTGGTTCAACACCATTCTCAATACCGTCGCTGAGAAGTACAACTTCCGCAAGATCGATGCGTCCGAACGCGAACAGCTGCGCAGCCGCGATGCGATGGAGATCCTGAAGTACCTGAACATCCCGCTATGGAAGCTGCCCGCGATCATGACGCACGTGCGCACGCTCATGCAGGAAATCGATCCCAGCGTGCAGCTGTTTGACGGCATCCCGCAGGCGCTGGCCCGCCTGAAGGCGAGCGGCATGCGTCTGGCCGTGGTCAGCTCGAACTCCGTCGAAAACGTCAAGCGCGTGCTGGGCGAGGAAACCGCGGCGCTCTTTGACGACTACGAGTGCGGCAGCGACCTGTTCGGCAAGGCCGCCAAGATCGATCGCCTGCTCAAGCAGCACGGCACGTCCCCCGAGCGCTTTTTGCTGGTGGGCGACGAAATGCGCGACATCGACGCGGCCCGCAAGGCGGGCGTGCGTGTCGGATCGGTTGCCTGGGGCTATAACCACCTGGACGCCCTGCGCGGCCGCGGCCCCGACGAGCTGTTCCTGACGGTTCAAGACCTTCCCAACGAACTGGCATAACGCCCAGATCCCATGCACACCGATCCCGCCCACCTGATTACCGATGCCGACGCCCTGCACGCGCTTTACGGGTCGCCCGGCGAAGCCTCCCTCAAAAAGGAGGTGGACCACGTGCATCCGCACTACCGCGCGTTCATCGAGGCCGCGCCGTTCGCGCTGCTGGCGACGGCGGGACCGGATGGGCTGGATGCCTCGCCGCGCGGCGACCCCGCCGGGTTTGTGGTGGTGGAAGACGAAAAGACGTTGCTCCTGCCCGACCGCCGCGGCAACAACCGCGTGGACAGCCTGCTCAACGTCATTGCCGATCCGCGCGTGGCCCTGCTGTTCCTCGTGCCGGGCGTGGGCGAAACATTGCGGGTGAACGGCACGGCGCGCATCAGCGTCGACCCGGCGCTTCTGTCGCGCTTCGAAATGGACGGCAAGCTGCCCCGCTCCGTGCTGGTCATCGACGTGCAGAAAGTCTATTTCCAATGCTCGCGCGCCTTGCTGCGCTCGCGCCTCTGGGACCCGCAGACACAGATTCCCCGCACCGCGCTGCCCAGCGTCGGCCGCATCCTGTCCGACCTGACAGCCGGCACGTTCGACGGCGTGACCTACGATCGGGATCTGCCCGCCCGGGTGGCCGGTACGCTTTACTGAATCCGGAGGCGCGCATGGCACGCAACGTCGAGATCAAGGCGCGGGTGGACAGCCTGGATGCCCTCGAACACCTGGCCGCGGCGCTATCCGGCAAAGAGCCGGTCTTCATCGACCAGGACGACACCTTCTTCACGTGCGCCAACGGCCGCCTGAAGCTGCGCGCCTTCGCGGACGGCTCAGGCGAGCTGATCTTCTATCAGCGCGCCAACGATAGCGGCCCCAAGGAAAGCTTCTACGTCATCTCACCCACCAACGCGCCCGACTCCCTGCGCGAGGCCTTGTCGCACGCCTATGGCGTGATCGGCCGCGTCAGGAAACACCGCACGGTGTTCATCGCCGGGCGCACGCGCATCCACCTGGACCGCGTGCAAGGCCTGGGCGAATTCCTGGAGCTGGAAGTGGTGCTGCGCGACG
>JAEYVD010000505.1 GCA_023432075.1 Pseudomonadota bacterium
AGGGCGCGCAGGATATCAGGCAGGCTGCTGGCGCGCTTGGGCAAGAGATCAACAGAGAAGCCAAGTTTGCGCTACGCCAGGTCAACGCCGGCCTGAAGAATCTGGAACCCGCTGCCGCCGCGGTGCTTGAGGGCCTGCAAGTTGGCGCGGCGGGGGCTCGTCGCGTCGCCGGCAGCACCTTTGCGAGCTTGAAGAGCCTGGCCGTGGGTAGCGTGGATGGCGGCTTGTCTTTCATCGGCCTGTACTTTCTGCAGGACAGCTTGAAAAGCACGTTAGCTGACCTGGATGCGAAAGTCGGCGCGCGCCATCCGGAGGCTGTTGCGGCGTTTTATAGCGTGGCGCTGGGCTTCATGGGAGCGAGTGTTGAGGCGGCCGGGCTGGCGATCAAGGTTCCGGCGGACGCTGCCCAAGACTTCTTGCTGCGCTGGGGCAAGGAGAAAATTCCTCTGATCGGTCGCGTGGTCGGGCTGGGGTCGAAGTTGGTGATGATTGGTGGAGCGATTTCAGCTTTGGCGGGGATTTCGGATGCTAGTTCTAGTTTTAGTGCTGCCGCTCGTGTTTCTAAAGCTGGTGACGTAGATGCCCATCGGGCCCACATATTTGCTGGGGCTTTATCGATTTTCGGGGCGGCCATGATTTCTTTTGGAGCTGTAGGTTTACTCTCGTTGATCGGGGGGCTGGGTGCAGGAATAGCTTTCGGACTCGCCGCCTTCGCAGTATCCCAACTTGCAAAGATCCTCGAATCTGATTCATTGGAAAAGTGGGCCCGGCGATGCTATTTCGGTCAAGCAGATGAGCGCTGGCGCCATCCGGCAGACATGGACGTCTCAATTGCTGCACTTAATGCTGCAGTGATCGGCATGGATGTCGACCTCCGCTTCTCTAATGAAGACCGAGCGATGTCCACAGATGAGCTCTACAACGAAGACATCGGAGTGATCAAGAACCGGGGCGCATTCAAGAAAGAAAAAACGCTTGTTTACAGCGCAACATTTCCTGGATTTGATGCCGAACAGTCTCGTTACCGCTTTACGCTTACCACCGAGCGTTTTGGCTTAGCACAAGGCGCTAGACGCAACCCCCACCTATCTTCCCACGTAATGGCATCCGGGCAAATTAACGATACGTCCCCACTCATGCCTGTCTCCATCTTGAATAAGCCGGATTACACACTGGACAGTGAAACTAAACCAACCACCTCTCGGCCAATCCTTAGCGGTCGGTACTGGCTGGATTCCCTCAACAATATCAAATCGGCAACTTTGGTTGTGGCGTTCTGGCCAGATAAAAGCGATAGCTCTGGCTTCGCAGCCATCGAAATCACTGAGCAACTCTAATGGCAAGACCTCGACTGAATCCCTCGTGCACCGGCTGGCAACGCGATCTGCCAGGCCCCAACGACGCTCTCAATGACCTCCCGATGTTGCTCTGGCAGTCTCCGACTCACATGGATGAAACATATGTCGAATTCGCTCGGAATACCTCAAGTATCCGCGGTGCCTTGTTTTTCCTATTACTGCTAGTTGCATGGACAGATGTCAGTCTTGTAGTGTTTGCCGCACAGGACATCTATGCGACAAGTACGGCAGCTGCCCGAGTTACCTTTGAACTTGCAGGAATTTTCCTACTACACATTGGCATACTCGCGATCGGCATCTGGACGGCGTTTGTTCTTTATCGTGCCGAGGTCTGCCCCCCGCGAGATCTCCCGCTTCGCTTCAATCGCCTACGTCGCAAGGTCTACGTTTATGGCTTCCATTCAGTCTGGTGGAATCCCTTCGAACGCGGGTATGTGACGACGGCGAGTTATGACTGGGACAACCTGCGCGCAGAGAAGTGGAAAGTCCGCGGCGCGACGCCTGGCGGGGGGCTCATCATCAAAGAAGGCGTCTCCATCGCGGTGGTGAAACCAGGCACGAACAACGTCGTGGCGCGCTTCCAATTGAACACCGACGCTGCGAACACCTCCAATTTCTGGGCCTACGTATGCGCCTACATGCAAAACGGCATTAAAGGGCTCGACCCTGATCGTGCCGAACCACGTGATGCCAACGACGTCGCTCCCTACAACGTCGCCTTGCGCCTGGCCCCGAAGGTCCAGTGGCCCGCGGAGATGGATCTTGAATCACGAACCGCGCCATGAAGGCGGTCGAGGCCGAAGTCTTGATTCGCTATCTGGAAGGAATCTTTCGCTTGCCAGCTGCCGCAGCTTCTCAGCCGCGATGCGTCCGGTCAATGCACTCAGGCTTCGTCGCCCCGCAGATTACGAAGAAGCGCTGATGGCCAGACCTCAACTGAATCCCCCCTGCGCCGGCTGGCAGCGCGATCTGCCGGGTCCCAATTCCCCCCCAGTCGAGCAGCCCTTGTTGCTGTGGCAAGCGCCCACGCATATGGATGAAACGTATGTCGAGTTCGCTCGGAACACGTCGAACATTCGCGGAGTCTGCTTTTACTTTTTGCCGCTGATCGCTTGGACAATTCTTTATCACGTAGGCTTTGCCGCCAAGGACATCTATGCGACGAGTGCGAGGGCCACGAGTGTCACTCTTGAGGTTGCAGGCATCTTGCTACTGGTCGTCGGGACAATTTTTATCGGCGGTTGGACAGCGTTTGTAGTCTACCGTGCTGAGGTCTCCCCTCCCCGCGATCTCCCGCTTCGCTTCAACCGGCTACGCCGCAAGGCCTACGTTTATGACTTCCATTCAGTCTGGTGGAATCCCTTCGAGCGCGGGTACGTGACCACGGCGAGTTATGACTGGGACGATCTGCGCGCAGAGAAATGGAAAGTCCGCGGCGCGACGCCAGGCGGAGGGCTCATCATCAAGGAAGGCGTCTCCATCGCGGTGGTCGAACCGGGCACCAACAACGTCGTCACGCGTTTCCACTTAAACACCGACGCTGCCAACACCTCCAATTTCTGGGCCTACGTATGCGCCTACATGCAAAACGGCATGGAAGGCCTCGATCCCAATCACGCCGAACCGCGTGATGCCAACGACGTCGCTCCCTACAACATCGCCTTACGCCTGGCCCCCAAGGTCCAATGGCCCGCGGATATGGATCTTGAATCACGAACGGCGCCGAACATGGACTCCGTGTTAGATTCGACCGGTCAGATTGCACCTATCGCTTTTGCATCGGAAAAATAACCGGAAGCGCGTCGTCATGAATACGAATCCCACCCCCTTTCGTATCCGCGCCGCGACACCCGCCGATGTCGCCCGCATCGAGCACATCGTCCGCGAGGCTTACTCCCCCTACATCGCACGCAACGGCGCCACGCCCGGCCCCATGCTGGACGACTATCCGGCGCGCGTCGCGCAAGGCGTGGTTCATGTGCTGGAATCGGACGCTGGCATCGAAGGCCTCATCGTGCTGATTCCAGAACCCGACGACGGGTGCATGCTGCTGGACAACATCGCCGTGTCGCCAACCGCGCAAGGAAAAGGGCACGGCCGGACACTGCTGCAATGGGCCGAAGACGCCGCGCGCCGCGCCGGCTTTTCACGGATCCGGCTTTACACGCAGGAAGCGATGACCGAGAACATCGCCATCTACACGCGGCGCGGCTATGCGGAAACGCACCGCGCCACGGAGATCGGGCTGAACCGCGTTTTCATGCAAAAACTCCTTATATAAGGGGTTTTTGCAGCGCTCTCCGCCGCACAAAAATAGACAAACCGAATATATGAGCTTTTACTCGTAATTTATCGGTCTACCCTTTTTTGCCATCAGGTGAGCGGAAATCCTGTTGTTCGCCAGCGATTTCGCATAGACGGACGCCGGCCGGATGCGCTGCGCAATGACGTATCCCGTCATGCACGCCAGCATCAGCGGCAACATGACTTCATAGCTCAGTGTCATCTCGAAGATCATTAAGATCGACATCAACGGCGCATGCGTGGTGGCCGCCAACAGCGCCCCCATTCCCACGACCGCATAACTGGACACGGCCGACAGGCTGCCGGCCGGAAACAGCCCCTGCAGCGCAGTCCCATACAGGGCGCCGAGCGCCGCCCCCACAAACAACGTCGGCGTGAAGACGCCCCCCAGGGCGCCGGACCCAACGCTGGCCGCCGTGGCCAATGTTTTGAGCAAGAGCAGGGCGGCGACCGCCTGCCATGCCCAATCCGTATGCAGCATGCTGTTCACCACGCTGTAGCCGTTGCCCCACACTGCGGGATCGATCACGGACAGCGCACCGACAACCAGCCCGCCTGCCGCCATCCTCGCCCAGATCGGAAACGGCAACCGGCGAAACGCCGCGCGGGACAAGTCCAGGAATCTCAGGAATTGGGGCGCGGCCAGACCCGCGATCAGGCCAAGTCCCAGGTAATTGATCACTTCCCAGCCGGACACAAACTCGAAATGCGGCATCTGAAAGACCGCGTCGTAGTGCAGCACTTGCCGCGTCACGATGTTGGCGACCACGGAAGCGACGGCCAGCGGCACCAGCGTCGCCGTTGAAATCACGCCGTACACGATCTCCGAGATGAATACCGCGCCGGCAATCGGCGCGTTGTACGCCGCGGTGATGCCGGCCGTGGCGCCACAGGCCACGAGCAGCCTGAGATGGCGGGGCGGCAGCACCAGATAGCGGCCCGTCAACGAGGCGCACATTGCCGCCAGTTGCACCATTGGCCCCTCGCGGCCAATGGATGCGCCGGAACCGATCGAAAAAATTGAGGACAAGCTGCGCGCGACCGTCTGACGAAAGCCGATGACGCCACGTCCGATGGAAATGGCTTCCATGTAGTCGGCGGCCCCGCGCCGGGGCAGCCATCGGGTGGCAGCCTGCAGGATCAGGCCGGCGATCGCGCCCCCGGCCGCTGGCATCAGAAACCGCTGCCAGGGGTCCAGTCCCCGCGCCAGCGACACCATGCCATGGGGAACCTCGCCGCCTCCCACCAATAATTGCATCCAGCCCAGCAGTTCGCGAAACACCACCGTTGACAGCGCACCCAGCGCGCCAATCAACGCAGCGGCACACAACGTCAAGGCCAGGTTTTCCGCCAAAAGTCCACGTCTCAACCGTCTGGCCCAGGCCGGTCGGCGCAGTTTCAAGTCGCTATCCATGGCCGGATTCTACGGCGGATTCTGCTCACTTTTTGTTCAGTTCACCGTCAGCGGTCCGTGCGCGTCTCCCCTCGAATCCCCGATTCCGAACGTCGCTTAGCGGCCCGTTTTGAGGCGCTGCAAGGGCAAAAATCAGGGTAGGCGAAGGGCGGTTTTCCGGGGTAAAAGGGCCCTTTTCGAGGCTCGGTTGCCAGAAGAGGCCTGTGGATAACTCCTAAGTAGCGTTGTTGTGCACATGTTGTGGAGGCAAGTTGAACAAGCGGGGGTTTCGGACGCGGTCCAAAATCTTGTCCAACTTCAGCTTTTTTCCCACACAGAGTTCTTGCACAGGCAAAAACAGACGCAAGGCAATGAAAGCAAAGAGGTTTTCAAGGTTAAGGTAGTTATCCACAGCCCTTATTAATCATTAGTCTTTATATAAAGAAAAAAAAAGGAAAAGCCAAACATGCTTTCCCATTCCGCCCATCCACCGCCCCCCGGACTGC
>JAEYVD010000518.1 GCA_023432075.1 Pseudomonadota bacterium
CCGGCGGCTACGATACCCGTTACAGCGACGGCTCTTCCTCTTCAAGCCGGAAAAACTACACGGGCGGTTACGACACCCGCTATAGCGATGGCTCATCGTCTTCCAGCCGGAAAAACTACAACGGCGCGCTGGACACGAATTCCCGGCGCAGCAAGGACAGCAAGGCCGATACGCGCCGGCCGGCAGGCGCCCGCTGATTGATGTTGGTGTCTGACACCGGCGACGGCCACCCAGCCCTGCGGGGGCGAGGGGCCGTAGCGCGCATGGCTTCCAAGATTGCGTTCAGCGGCATCGCCGGCACATGCGTTATTTAGTAACGGTCGTATCTTTGTGGCTGCGAATGACCCATAGTGCGTGCAGGGATATTTTTCCCTGGAAAATCTAGGACTTACATTGAAGATTGAAACTGGTATTGTGAAGTGGTTCAACAACGACAAGGGCTTCGGCTTTATCATGCCGGAGCTGGGCGGTAAGGACCTCTTCGCTCACTACTCTGAGATTCAGGGCAGCGGGCACAAATCTCTTGAAGAGAACCAGCGCGTGACGTTCGTCGCCGGCCAAGGACAGAAAGGTCCCCAGGCGACAATGATCAAACCGATTTAAGAACTGGCTGGCTTGCCTCAAGGCAAGCGGGCTGGCACCTAGCAAGTGGGGCCGAATCCTTTGAAGCAAGGGATTCGGCCCTTTGACTTTGGACGACCGCGGATTACTTGCTGATCGCATCGCCGAAGTTGAAGACGCGATCGGTTCTTCTGTGGGCGGCTCTTAAAATCGCCGTTTCCCATCAATAACCTGCCCAGCCGTGAACACAAGCGAAAAGTTGAAGGCCTGGGCCAGGCGCATCAAGCGTGACGGTGTGACGCTGTGGTTCGCGGGTAAGCATCCGCGAACGCCTTGGTACGCAAAGGCGCTTGGCGTGTTCGTGGTGGCTTATGCCTTGAGCCCGATAGACCTGATTCCTGACTTCATCCCGGTGCTGGGCTACGTTGATGACGTCCTGCTGCTTCCCGTCCTGATCTGGCTGACGATCAAGTTGCTTCCTGCGGATGTCGTTGCCGAATGCCGCCTGCGCGCGGACGAATGGGTGCGGGAAAAGGGTGCGAAGCCCAGAAGCCGCCTTGGCGCGATATTGATCGTGACGATCTGGGTGTCCTCTGGCGTTGCGGCGTGGCTGTGGTGGGCTGCCCGAGGTGTGTGAGCCGCGCCCCGATCACGCCAACTTGCAGCCCCAACGCGCCGCCGGGCACAATCCTCCCGACGTGGCGCGCGTGGACGCCGCGGGAGTTTCAATGCCATGCCCGATATTGCCGTCCCTGACGTGCTGGATGCCAGCGAGCGCGTTTCCATTTCCAGCGGCGACCACCAGGCCGAGTTCGCGCCCGGCGGGGGCGGGCGGCTGACGCGGCTGTCCACCGGCGGACACGACTGGATCGTGCCGCTGACCGCCACCGAATGGCCGGCGGGCCGATGGCCGCGCGCCGGATCCTATCCGCTGGTGCCGTATTCCAACCGGATCCGCGATGGCGTCTTCACGTTCAATGGCGCCCGCTACGCATTGCAGTCCGTGCCCAACCGGCCGCAGGCGATTCATGGCGCGGGGTTGTTTCAGTCCTGGCAGGTCCGCAATCTGACGCCCGACAGTGTCGATCTGGTGCTGGAGCAGCCGGCCGGCGTGCTGGGCTGGCCCTGGCCGTTTGAATGCGTGCAGCGTTGGCGGCTGGACAGCCGCGGACTCAGCCTGAAGATGGCCATCACCAATCGAGGCGACACGCCAATGCCGTGCGGGATGGGCATCCATCCGTATTTCACGGCGCAGCGCGTGTCGCTGCATGCGCGGCGCATCTGGCCGTCGGACGAGAACGGCTTGCCCACCGGCAGCAAGACGACGACGGTGCGAGAGCTGCGCCAGTCCGCCGAAGGCTGCGACACGTACCTATCGCAGTGGCAGGGCCGCGCGACGCTGCACTGGCCCGATGGCCACGAGCTGGCGCTGCATGCCGATCCGGCGTTTGCGCATCTGGTGGTGTACACGGCGCCGGGCTCGGATTTTCTTTGTGTGGAACCGGTCAGCAACGTGGCCGATGCCTTCAATCTGGCGGCGGCTGGCGATACCCGGACCGGCATGCAGGTGCTGGAACCTGGAGAGCGTTTTGCCGCCACGCTTCTGCTGGGGCTTGCGCCAGCGCGGAAAAAGTGAATGGCAGCTTGGTAACCGCCGCGCCCTGCGGCGATAATCCGCTCAAACCAGAATCAGGAGTCGTTACGTGAAAAAGCTCAGCACCGAACAATTGCAGGCCGCGGTCGAGACGCTTCGCCGGACGCAGGCCAAGCTGGCTCGCGCGGGCAACCTGCCGCTTGAGCCCACCATCTACGCCAGCGCCAAGGGTTTTCGCCGCAACGTGCCCGACTATGTATGGTCCTGGCTGTCCGGCCTGCTGGCGCCGCACAAGAGCCTGTCCGCCTGGATGGACACGCACCAGCCAGGCTGGCGCGAAGGCAAGACGCCGGCGGCCGCCGTCTATGCCCGCACGGAAAACGGCTGGTTCCAGTGGCTGATCGCCGAACTGGAAGCCGAGATCAACGATCCGCACGCACGCGCCAAGCGCGAAGGCCGGGGCTGACTGGCCTGATCGCGCCCGGCGCGGCGCGCCGGCGCACGCGATCCCGCTCGGGATCGCCGCGTTTCTAGAACCCTTCCAGCACGATCTTGCCGCGCGCCTTGCCGCTTTCGATGAAGGCGTGGGCGCGGCGCAGGTTTTCCGCGTTGATCTTGCCGTAGTGCTCGCCCAGCGTCGTGCGCAGCGTGCCGTTGTCGATCAGGCGGGCAGCCTGGTTCAACAATTCGTGCTGCGCGATGAGGTCGGGCGTGTTGTGCATCGGCCGGGCAAACATGAATTCCCAATGCAGCGAGGCTGACTTGCCCTTGAGCAGCCGCACATCGACCGCGGCCGGGTCGTCGATCAACGCAATCTTGCCCTGCGGCGCAATGGCTTCGGCCATCTGCGGGAAATGCGTGTCGGTGTGCGTCAGCCCCGCGATGTAGCTGACATTGTCAAAGCCGATGCGCTTGAGTTCGCTCGTCAGCGGTTGGGTGTGATCGATGACGTGATGCGCGCCCAGGTCGCGCACCCAGGCCTGCGTCTCGGGGCGCGAGGCCGTGCCAATCACGGTCAGGCCGGTGAGCTGGCGCGCCAGCTGCACCAGGATCGAGCCGACGCCGCCGGCCGCCCCGATGACGAGCAGGCTGCGCTGGCTGGGCGCGGCGTTGTCCAGGACCCGCAGGCGGTCGAACAGCAGTTCCCATGCGGTGATCGTGGTCAGGGGCAGGGCGGCGGCCTGCGCAAAATCCAGGCTCTTGGGCATGTGGCCGACGATGCGCTCGTCCACGACGTGTCGTTCGCTGTTGGCGCCTGGACGGGTCAGGGCGCCGGCATACCAGACGCGGTCACCGGGCTTGAAGAGGCTGGTGCGCGCGCCGACCGCGCGCACGATGCCGGCGGCGTCCCAGCCGATGAT
>JAEYVD010000521.1 GCA_023432075.1 Pseudomonadota bacterium
GGCCGGCGGGGTAGTAAGCCATGGTCGTCCTTTCGATCCAACAGGTATCGGCATCTGTGTGCCCATACAGACCATGACCCTCGTGAATTCAAAACCGGACAACAAGGATCGAAAAAATTTCGGTGCGTTGAAAATCGCGCCCGCCGACACGACGCGCGAGCGGCCTGTCATGTCTTTGCCCGGCCTCATGCCGCGGCGTCGCGCGGCAGGATCGTCACCCAATACGGCGTGCGGTAGCGCACCTGCACGGGCAGCGTCGCGGGCAGCGCGGCGAGCACCGCATCGGTATCGTGCAACTGGAAGGCGCCGGAAATGCGCAGGTGCGCGATGCCGGGATCGCAGCGCACGATGCCCTGGCGGTAGCGGCCCAGTTCGGCCGCAAAGGCATCCAGCCGCAACGCGCTGGCGTACAACACGCCGCGCAGCCAGTCGCTGGCGTGCGGGTCCGCGGGCGTGGCCGCGGCCACGGACCCGGGCGACAGCTGGCTCTGCTCGCCGGCCGACACGTCGACGTAATGCCCTGGCTGCCCGCTGCTGGCGACGCGCACGCGTCCTTCCTGCACGCTGAGCTGACAGCGTCCACCCTCCTGGCGCACGCAAAAGCGCGAGGCCTGGGCTTCGATATCGCCCAGCCGCGTGCGCACGATGAACGGGCGAGGATGGCTGGCGGAATCGGCCACCGCATGCACGGCGATCTCGCCGCCGCGCAGGCGCAAGAGCCGCGTCGCGTCGTCAAACAGCACGTCGACGGCGCTGGAGGTATTCAAATGCAGCGTCGACCCGTCGGCCAGCATCACGTCGCGCCGCTCGCCCGCGGCGGTGCGGTAGTCCGCGCGCCAGTCCAGGGGATCGGCGCGCCATGCGGCCCAGCCTGCCGGCCCGGCCACGATCAGGGCGATCAGCGTCTTGACGGCGGCGCGGCGGGACTTCAGATCCGGGCGATTCAGCGTCGCCATGCCCAGCGCCGACGGAATCAGCCCGAAACGCGCGTTCACGCGCTGCGCCCGCTGCCAGGCATGTTCGTGTTCGGCCTTGCTGGCGCGCCATTGATCGCAGGCGTGGATGTCGGCGTCGGTGGCGCGTTCCGAACTCAGCCGCAACAGCCACCGCGCGGCCTCGCGCGCGACATTGCGTTCGACGGCAGGCAGCTCGCCCGCCGGATCGGCCTGCGCGCTCACATCACCGCCATGATGCATTGCTCAAGCCCCTTGGTGATGTAGCGGTGCACCGTGCGCAGCGACACGTTGAGCCGGCTGGCAATCTCGGCGTGGCTCAGCCCCTCCAGTTGCGCCATCAGGAACGCCTGGCGGGCGGGCAGCGACAGGCCGGCCAGCATCTCTTCGATCTCCTGCAGCGTTTCCAGAATGATGAGGCGCTGCTCCGCGGACGGGGCGAGCGCCTCGGGCATCAGCGCCAGCGCTTCCATGTAGGCCTGCTCGACCGAGCGGCGGCGATGGTGATTCAGGAGCAGGCGCTTGGCGATGGTGGTCAGGTAGGCGCGCGGTTCACGCAGCGCCTCCAGTTCGTGCCGATGCCGCAGCACGCGCACGAAGGTGTCCTGCGCAAGATCGGCGGCATCGAAGCTGTTGCCCAGCTTGGCGCGCAGCCAGCCATGCAGCCATCCGTGATGGGCGCGGTACAGCAGATTGACGGCGTCGCCCGGGGCGAGCACGGAATTCGGCACGGATGGCTCCCTGACTCACAACGATGAAAATCACAACTACAAATAGAAATCAATCTCATTCTAAATGCAAAACCATGATTCTGGTCAAGTCCGCGCGTCGCGTTTGCGGAGATATCATCCGTACGACGTCCGCCGCCTCCCGTGGCGGCGCTTTTCCACAGGCTGATTCCCCATGCTCTACGCCGTCCTGCAATTCGTCCACGTCATGGCCGTGATCCTTTGGGTGGGCGGCATGCTCTTTGCCCACTGTTTTCTGCGGCCGGCGGCCGCCAAGCTGGAACCCCCGGTGCGGTTGCCGCTCATGGCGTCGGTGCTAGGGCCGTTTCTGAACGCCGTGCTGGGGGCCATTGTTCTGATTCTGGTGACGGGCGCCTGGATGATCGGCTCGTCGGCCAGCCAGGCCGCACAGACCGGCGGCGCGTTCTTCATGCCCCGGAACTGGACGCTGATGGCCAGCGGCGGCGTCGTGATGATGGCGATCTTTGGCCATATCCGCTTCGCGCTGTACAAGCGGCTGGCCGCGGCCGTGGCGGCATCCGACTGGCCGGCGGGCGGCCGGGCGATGGCCGGCATCCGGCGCTGGGTCGGCGTGAACCTGCTGCTGGGCATCGCCATCGTGGGTGTCATGTTCCTGGGCTAGCGAAGGAACATCACGCCCCCCGGAGCGATCGGACAATTGCCGGTTGCCATCGGAAATCTTGGCCTTGGTGCAATACGCCGTTCATCCCCGTTGGCCACACTGCGGATGACTCTCGCGGGTCACGTCCAAGACAACAGGGAATTCCCATGATCAAACGTGCATTGCATCTGGCCGCCATCGGCCTTCTCGCCACCACCGGCGCCGCCCACGCCGAGCCAATCGACAACAGCGCCCTCGCCCAGCCCGGGTTCCGCGCGCACAAGGCCACCTACGGCGTGGTTTATCGCCTGCCGGCCGAGGTCAACGCCATCCTGGATGCCAAGGTCAACGGCACCCTCAAGCAAGACCTGCTCGCGCTCGGCCTGAAAACCGAGGCCGAGACGCCCAACCTGCCGCACGTGACCGTGGTCCACATCCACAACGCCGATCCGCAGACGCCCGCGCGCATGCTCAAGGCGCTGCCCAAGCCGCCCGGACCGCTGCCCGTGACCCTGAAGACCTTCTATCCCACCGAGGCCGCCAAGGGCGCGGGCCATCCGTGGTGGC
>JAEYVD010000576.1 GCA_023432075.1 Pseudomonadota bacterium
GGCGGATCAACAGAACAATGGCCATGATGATGAAGACGACCGTGCTGGACGCTTCGGGCCAGAACACCTTGGTCAGGCCTTCGATCACGCCCAGGCCCAACCCGGTGACGATGGCGCCAAGAATGGAGCCCATGCCGCCGATCACGACCACCGCGAACACGACGATGATGAGGTTCGATCCCATCAGCGGCGAGATCTGCAGCACCGGCGCGGCCAGCACCCCGGCAAAGCCCGCCAGCGCCACGCCGAACCCATAGGTCAGCGTGATCATGCGAGGCACGTTCACGCCGAAGGATTCCACGAGGCGCGGATTCTCGGTGCCGGCGCGCAGCAGGGCGCCCAGGCGGGTGCGTTCAATGACGTACCACGTGGCAAAGCAGACGATGATCGATGCCGCCACGACCCAGCCGCGGTAGTTCGGCAGGATCATGAAACCCAGGTTGGTCGCGCCGCGCAGGGCCTCGGGCGTGGGATACGGCTGGCCCGACACGCCGTAGAAGCTGCGGAACAGCCCCTCGATCAGCAGCGTCAGCCCGAAGGTGAGCAGCAGCCCGTACAGGTGGTCGAGCTTGTAAAGGTGTTTGAGCAGCAGCTTTTCGATGATGATGCCGAACAGGCCCACGATCAGCGGCGCCAGAATCAGCATGATCCAGTAATTCAGGCCAAAGTAGGACAGCCCCATCCATGCGACGAAGGCGCCCAACATGTAGAGAGCGCCGTGGGCGAAGTTGATGACGTTGAGCAGCCCGAAGATGACGGCGAGTCCGAGCGACAGCATTGCATAGAAGGAACCGTTGACCAGGCCCAGTAACAGCTGGCCGAACAAGGCCTGTATGGGGATGCCGAAAATGTCAGTCATCGTGTGAAAGTCCTGCGCGGTACGGAAGGAAGCGAGCTAGTCAGGAAGGATGCGGCCGGGCTGTCGGCCCGGACCGCATCCGGGATCACATGCGCCGGTTTATTTCTTGACCAGCTTGCAGGTGGACTCGGACAACTTGGTGTAGACCTCGTCGCCAGGCAGCGTCGCCACCACCTTGTAGTAGTCCCACGGGCCCTTGGATTCGGCCGGGGTCTTCACTTGCATCAGGTACATGTCGTGGACCATGCGGCCGTCCTCGCGCACGACGCCGCCCTGGGCGAAGAAGTCGTTCACCTTGTTCGACTTCATCCACTTCATCACGTCGTCGCCGTTATCCGAGCCGGTGGCCTTGACGGCGTTCAGGTAGAACATCGCCGACGAGTAGTCGCCCGCCTGCAGCATGGACGGCTTGCGGCCGACCTTGGCTTCGAACTTCTTGGACCAGGCGCGCGAGGCGTCGGATTGATCCCAGTACCAGCCGTCGGTCAGGTACATGCCCTTGGTGGCGTCCAGACCGAGCGAGTGCACGTCGTTGATGAACACCAGCAGGCCGGCCAGCTTCATCGTCTTGGTGACGCCGAATTCGTTGGCGGCCTTGACCGTGTTGATGGTGTCGCCGCCGGCGTTGGCCATGCCCAGGATCTGCGCCTTGGAGGCTTGCGCCTGCAGCAGGAACGACGAGAAGTCCGAAGCGCCCAGCGGTGCGCGCACCTGGCCCTTCACTTCGCCGCCCGCGGCCTTGACGACCGCCATCGTGTCACGTTCCAGCGCGTGGCCGAACGCGTAGTCCGCGGTCAGGAAGAACCAGCTCTTGCCGCCGTCCTTCACCACTGCCGAGCCGGTGCCGCGCGCCAGCGCCACGGTGTCGTAGGCGTAGTGCACGGTGTAAGGCGAACATTGGGCGTTGGTCAGGTCGGACGAACCGGCGCCCACCGCGATGAAGGGCTTCTTCTTTTCAGCGGCCACCGCCGCCATGGCCAGGCTGGTGGCCGAGTTGGTGCCGGCGATGATGACGTCGACCTTCTGCTGGTCGAACCATTCGCGGGCGCGGGCCGAAGCGACGTCGGCCTTGTTCTGGTGGTCGGCGGAGACGATTTCGATCTTCTTGCCGTTGACCGTGCCGCCGAAGTCCTCGACCGCCATGCGCACGGCTTCCAGGCCCGCCTTGCCGTCGATGTCGGAGTAAACGCCCGACATGTCGGTGATGAATCCGATGCGGATGACATCGTCGGAGATACCTTGAGCGTGGGCGGTTGCCCCCGCGAATCCCAGGCCCGCCATGGCCAGTGCAGCAGTGATGGTGTGCAGCTTCATGGGATGACTCCTCTTCCCTACGGTGTGGTGTTTGCCGGGGTTCCGGCGGATGACACAGGTTGCTTTAGACGCCCAACAGTTCGTTGAGCGTGTCCTGTTTTTCTGAAAGTTCGGCGGCTTCGAAGTGCTCGACGATCTGGCCGTGCTCCATGACGTAGAAGCGGTCAGCCAGCGGCGCGGCGAAGCGGAAATTCTGTTCCACCATGACGATGGTGTAGCCCCGCTGCTTGAGCGCCGTGATCATGCGGGCCAGCGCCTGCACGATGACGGGCGCGAGGCCTTCGGAAATTTCATCGAGCAGCAGCAGGTTCGCGCCGGTGCGCAGGATGCGCGCGACGGCCAGCATCTGCTGTTCGCCGCCCGACAGGCGCGTGCCCGGGGAATTGCGGCGTTCCTGCAGATTGGGGAACATGTCGTAGATCTCGGCCAGCGACATGCCGCCGCCCAGCGAGCCCACGACGGGCGGAAGCAGCAGGTTCTCTTCGCACGACAGGCTGGCGAAGATGCCGCGTTCCTCGGGGCAATAGCCCACGCCCAGGTGCGCGATCTTGTAGGTGGGCAGGTCGATGGCCTCGGTGCCATGGATGCGGACCGAGCCCTTGCGCGAGCCGGTCAGGCCCAGGATGGCGCGCAGCGTCGTGGTGCGGCCTGCGCCGTTGCGGCCCAGCAGCGTGACGACCTCGCCTTGTCCAACGCGCATGTCCACGCCGTGCAGGATATGCGATTCCCCGTACCAGGCGTTCAAGCCCGAGATTTCGAGTGCGGGGGTGCTCATGCGTGCGCTCCTTGAAGTTCGCCGTCGGTCGTGCCCATGTAAGCCTGCATCACGGCCGGATGGCGGGAGACTTCGGCGTAGGACCCTTCGGCCAACACCGATCCGCGCGCCAGCACGGTGATGGTGTTGGCGATGGAGGACACGACGTTCATGTTGTGTTCCACCATGAGGATGGTGCGCCCGGCGCTCACGCGCTTGATCAATTGCGTGACGCGGTCCACGTCTTCGTGGCCCATCCCTTGGGTGGGTTCGTCCAGCAGCATCAGCTCGGGCTCCATCGCCAGCGTGGTGGCGATCTCGAGCGCGCGCTTGCGGCCGTACGGCAGGTTGACTGTGGTTTCATCGGCAAAGCCGCCCAGGTCCACCTGTTCAAGCAGCGCGCGCGCCGGCTCGTTCAAGGAGGCGAGCCGCTTGTCGCTTTGCCAGAAGTGATAGGACAGGCCGGTCTTGCGCTGCAGGCCGATCCGCACGTTCTCGAGCACGGTCAGGTGCGGGAACACCGCCGAGATCTGGAACGACCGGATGATGCCGCGACGCGCGATCTGCGCGGGCCGCTCGCCGGTGATGTCGATGCCATTGAACTTGATGCTGCCCGACGTGGGAGCGAGGAATTTTGTCAGCAGGTTGAAGCATGTGGTCTTGCCCGCGCCGTTAGGCCCGATCAAGGCATGAATCTCGCCCCGCTTGATACGCAAATCGACCCCGTTGACCGCGACAAAGCCGCGGAACTCCTTGGTGAGGCCTTTTGTCTCCAGGATTGTGTCATCCATGTTCGCTGCACCAGCGTTGTATTTATATGGTCTCTGCCTGACGTTATTGCGTCGGGCCCCCGCAGGGTTGGAAAACTGTTTGCGTGCGCAGTTTTCTTATGAGTTGCCGGCGAGTATGCGGACGTCGCAATCAAAATTCCATGAGGGTTTGTCATAGGTTTTGCACTGCGGAAAGGCCAATTGTCGGCATGCCGACAATGCGGCGCGCTTATGGGTAAAAAGGGCGCCCGATATGCAAATGCGTTGCAGCAATTACGCGTTGATCGTCATCAAGATGTCATGCGGAAAAGGCGAGGGAAAACCCGGTTTTCCGCTCGTATATTCGCAGTCCGCATACCCGCGCGCCGGTATCAGGCGGGGGTTTTCTGCTTGAATTCGCAGAGGTCGGAAATGCCGCATTGCGGGCACTTCGGTTTGCGCGCCACACAGACATAGCGGCCGTGCAGGATAAGCCAGTGATGCGCGTCCAGCAGATATTCGCTGGGCACGAATTTCATGAGTTTTTGCTCGACTTCCAGCACGTTTTTTCCGGGCGCGATGCCCGTGCGATTGGAGACGCGGAATATATGCGTGTCCACCGCCATGGCCGCTTGTCCGAACGCGGTGTTGAGCACCACGTTAGCCGTCTTGCGGCCGACGCCGGGCAGGGCCTCCAGGGCTTCGCGCGTTTGCGGCACCTGGCCGCCGTGCTGCTCGATCAGGAGCTTGCACGTGGCGATCGCGTTCTTCGCCTTGGTGCGAAACAGGCCGATGGTCTTGATATAGTCGGCAAGCCCTTCCTCGCCCAGCGCCAAGAGGGCCTCGGGCGTGCCGTACTGCGGGAAGAACTTGCGCGTGGCGATGTTGACCGACTTGTCCGTCGCCTGTGCCGACAGCAGCACGGCAATCAGCAGCTGGAACGGCGTGGCATATTCCAGTTCGGTGGTCGGGGTGGGGTTGGCCGCCTGCAGGCGGGCAAAGATCTCTCGACGTTTGGCGGCGTTCATGACTGCGTGGGATTGCGGCGGGCCCGGGCGCGGGCCAGCGCGGATTCGATGGCGGAGCGCTTGCGGTCTTCCTTTTGCGCGTCCTGGGCGGCGGGCGCCGGCGCTTCGGCCGTTTCCGGCGCCATCAGGCGCGCGTTGTCGGCAGCCAGGCGTTCGGCGCGCGCCTGATGGCGGCGATGGCGCTCGCGGCTGATGGCGGCGTCCTGAGTGGTCCATGCACGAGCGGCGGGCACCATCTCGATGCAGTCGACGGGACAGGGCGCCACGCACAGGTCGCAGCCGGTGCACCAGTCGTCCAGCACGGTGTGCATGTGCTTGTTGGCGCCGACGATGGCGTCGACCGGACAGGCCTGGATGCACAGCGTACAGCCGATGCAGTGCGATTCGTCGATGCGCGCGACGAGCAGGGGGCCGGGTTCGCCGCGCGACAGATCGAGCGGCAGCAGGGGCGTGCCGAGCAGCGCGGACAAGGCGGCGACGCCGTCCTCGCCGCCGGGCGGACAGCGGTTGATCGGCGCGGCGCCCTGGGCGATGGCCTCGGCATAGGGCCGGCAGCCGTCGTAACCGCATTTGGTGCATTGCGTCTGAGGCAGCAAGGCATC
Organism: Pseudomonadota bacterium; assembly: GCA_023432075.1. Taxonomy (GTDB): domain Bacteria; phylum Pseudomonadota; class Gammaproteobacteria; order Burkholderiales; family Burkholderiaceae_B; genus Achromobacter. The sequence continues at coordinate 5,307 of JAEYVD010000576.1, forward strand.
AACGCGGTCGGCTAATGAGCGACAGGACATGTAAAGCCAGTAATGAAAAGGGGCCGCTTGGGCCCCGGGGATACGGATCAGGCTGCTGGCGGCGCCGGGCTTACGCCCGTGCCCCGCCGGATGGGCGGCGCGGCGCCTTCCTCAAGCCGATTGCTGGATGAACTCGGCAATTTTAGGACAGATCATTTCGCGCCACCGGCGGCCCGAGAAAATGCCGTAATGGCCGCAGTTCGGCGCGGTGTAGTGCGCCTTGCGGTCGGCGGGGATGTTCTTGCACAGCTTGATCGCCGCGCGCGTCTGACCCTGGCCGGAAATGTCGTCCAGTTCGCCTTCGATGGTGAACAGGGCCACGTCCTTGATGTCGGCCGGGCGCACCAGCTTGCCGTCCACTTCCCAGGTGCCGCTGGGCAGCGAGAAGTCCTGGAAAACCATGCGGATCGTGTCCAGGTAGAACTCGGCCGGCATGTCCAGCACCGCGTTGTATTCGTCGTAGAAACGGCGATGCGCTTCGGCGTCGCTGTCGTCGCCGCGCAGCAGGTCCAGGTAGAAGTCGTAATGCGACTTCATGTGGCGGTCCGGATTCATGGCCATGAATCCCGCGTGCTGCAGGAACCCCGGATAGACTCGCCGGCCGGCCCCCGGATAGCGGGGCGGAACGGGGTGGATCACCTGGTTCTCGAACCAGGAGTAGGGCTTGGTCGTGGCCAGGCGATTGACCTGCGTGGGCGACTGGCGCGGATCGATGGGGCCGCCCATCATCACCATGCTGCGCGGTTGGCAGGGATCGTTGGCGGACGCCATCAGGGACACGGCGGCCAGCACCGGCACGGTAGGCTGGCAGACGGAAATGACGTGCACGTCCGGGCCCAGGTGGCGGATGAAGTCCTGCACGTAGCGGACGTAGTCGTTCAGGTGAAACGGCCCGGCCGACAGCGGCACCATGCGCGCGTCGACCCAGTCGGTCACATAGAGGTCGTGGTTCGGCAGCAGGGCGCGCACGGTGTCGCGCAGCAGCGTGGCGTGGTGTCCGGAAAGCGGGGCCACCAGCAACACTTTGGGATCGTTCTTGCCGGCCAGGCGCACGTCGCGCTGGAAGTGCACCAGGCGGCAGAACGGCTTGTCCATGGCCACGGCTTCGATCACGCGGACGGACTTGCCGCCGATCTGGGTGGTGGGAAGATTCCAGGCGGGCTTCTGGTATTCCTTGCCGATACGGGTCATCAGCTCATACCCGGCGGCCATCTGGCGCGAGATCGGGGTATAGGCGAGCGGGCTGTAGGGGCTGGAGAACAGCTGAGAACCGGCGTCCGTGAATGCAGCGAACGGAGTCAGGAAGGCGCGCTGCATTTCGTGCAATTGGTACAGCATTTCGGGGAAGTCCTTCTGGGTCGAGCGTGTGCCCCGATTATTGCTCCGAGGCGTAACGATATTTCCAATCAGACTGAAGAATGTCAGGCAAAGTGCCTGATTTTGTTGCTAAAAAGCGACCCGTCATGTGTTTCGCACCAGTTTAGGGCCGCGCTCATGCCTTGCGGTGATACCAAAAGGTGGATTTATGCACTACGCCATGCAGTGCCGGATCACCAGTAATTTTCTACCGCCAGGTTGCCCGGAATGCCGCGGCGTCCAGGCTTGAATCCCCGATCACCCAGCAATTTTCGTGCCTCGGCCAGCATGGCGGGGTTGCCGCAGAGCATGACCTTGGCGGTTTCGGGATCCAGCGGCTGGCCGGCCAGTTGCTCCAGGCGTCCGTCGGCGATCAGCGTGGTGATGCGCGCTTGCGGCATGCCGGGCATGGCTTCGCGCGTGGCGATGGGCAGGTAGACGAGCTTGCCGGGGTCGGCGGCAAACGCCTCGGCCAGGGCCGGATCGCGGCGCCAGGACTCGATTTCGTCGAGGTAGGCGAGTTCGGCCGCGGTGCGCACGCCATGCACCAGGACGATGCGGCGGTAGGCGCGCCAGACGGCGGGGTCGCGCAGGATGGACAGGTAGGCCGACAGACCGGTGCCCGAGGCCAGCAGCCACAGGTCGCCGCCGGGCGCAAAGCGCTCCAGCGTCAGGAAGCCGTAGGGGGCCTTTTCGACATAGAGCGCATCGCCGGGCTGCAGACGCGCCATGCGCGGGCTGAACAGGCCGTCCGGGACGACGATGGAATAGAACTCCAGCCAGGGTTCATGCGGGGCCGAGACCATGGAGTAGGCGCGCCAGATCGTGGGCGCGCCGTCCGGGTCTTCGGCGCCGGGCAAGCCCACCCGGGCAAACTGGCCTGGCACGAACGTGAAGGCCTCGTCCCGCGTCACGCGCACGGAGAACAGTTTGTCCGGCACCCAGGTGTGGACGCTGGTGATGGTCTGGCGCGTGTATTTGGAGTCGTCGGTCATCGGGACATCGCACGGAAAGCGCCGGTCCGGCTTGCGGCCGGCGCCCGTGGATTACTTTTCCAGGTATTGCAGCTTGTCCTGCTTGCCGTTCCATTCGTCGGCGTCGGGCAGGGGCTTCTTGGCACGGCTGATGCTGGCGAATTCCGGGGAGAGTTCGGCGTTCAGCGCGATGAAATTGAGTTGGTCCTGCGGCACGTCTTCTTCGGCGTAGATCGCGTTGGCCGGGCATTCGGGGATGCAGACCGCGCAATCGATGCATTCGTCCGGGTCGATCACGAGGAAGTTCGGACCCTCACGAAAACAGTCCACCGGGCACACGTCTACGCAATCGGTGTACTTGCACTTGATACAGTTTTCGGTGACTACGTGGGTCATTCAGGAACTCCGGGGATCGGCGGCAGATGTGTCTTAATGGGCGGATTTTACCCAATGCAGCGCGGATGTGCCGGCAATACCCGTATTGACAGCGTGGCCCATCGTGCCGAAGGCCCGCAGCTTCATGCTATGGTGTCGCGAAACGAAACGCGCAATCATGATTATTACTTCGCTGCTCGACACCGACCTGTATAAATTCAGCATGATGCAAGTGGTGCTGCATCACTTCCCGGCTGCCCAGGTCGAGTACCGGTACAAATGCCGGACGCAAGGCGTGGATTTGCGCCCCTATCTGGA
>JAEYVD010000609.1 GCA_023432075.1 Pseudomonadota bacterium
GTTCCCGTTACTGCGCCCAGATTGAAGCCGAAGATCTTCTTGGCGCCGATCCAATAGCCAAGACCCAAGGTCAGGAAAATCGCCAGCTCCGGGTACTTACGTAGTGTGTCAAAGAACCATTCCATCACGAATCTCCTTCGTTCTGTACAGGTCAAGCACATTCGCAAACAGGGGGTAGCGCGCCGGTTACGTTAGCAGAGTCTCTGCGAAAATCAAACGTTTTTGACAATTTTGCGGCGCGAATAAGGCGCGAAAAAAAACCGCGGGCTTCAGGCCCGCGGTTCTGATTGACGCCTGCGCTGCGGCTTACAGCGCGTTGGTCAGTTCGGGAACGACCGTGAACAGATCGCCCACCAGGCCGTAATCGGCCACGCCAAAAATCGGCGCCTCGGCGTCCTTGTTGATCGCGACGATGACCTTCGAGTCCTTCATGCCGGCCAGATGCTGGATGGCGCCCGAGATGCCGACGGCCACGTACAGTTGCGGCGCGACGATCTTGCCGGTCTGCCCGACCTGCCAATCGTTCGGCGCATAGCCGGCGTCGACCGCGGCGCGCGAAGCGCCCAGTGCGGCGCCCAGCTTGTCGGCCAGCGGATCCAGGATCTTGAAGTTTTCGGCGCTGCCCAGACCGCGGCCGCCCGACACCACAACGCGGGCGCCGGCCAGTTCGGGACGGTCGCTCTTGGCGACTTCGCGGCCCACGAACGTGGACAGGCCCGAGTCGGCGACAGCGGCAGCATCTTCGACCGAGGCGGAACCGCCTTGGGCGGCAACCGCGTCAAAGCCGGTCGAACGCACGGTGATGACCTTGACGGCGTCGGCCGATTGCACGGTGGCAATGGCGTTGCCGGCGTAGATCGGGCGCTGGAACGTATCGGCGGATTCGACGCCGATGATGTCGGAGATCTGGGCCACGTCGAGCTTGGCGGCGACGCGCGGCGCCACGTTTTTGCCCGAGGCCGTCGCCGGGAACAGGATATGGCTGTAGCTCGAAGCGACGGCCAGCACCTGCGCGGCAATGTTTTCGGCCAGGCCGTCCGCCAGATGCGGGGCATCGGCCAGCAGGACCTTCGCCACGCCAGCGGCTTGGGCGGCCTGGTCGGCCACGGCGCGCGCATTGGCGCCGGCGACCAGCACGTGCACGTCGCCTCCGATCTTGGCGGCGGCGGCGATGGCGTTCAGGGTTGCGCCCTTGAGTTGGGCGTTATCGTGTTCGGCAATAACCAGCGTCGTCATGATCAGACCACCTTCGCTTCGTTCTTGAGTTTGTCCACCAGCGCCGCGACATCGGCAACCTTGATGCCGGCCTTGCGGGCGGGCGGCTCGCTGACCTTCAGCGTCTTCAGGCGGGGCGCGGGATCAACGCCCAGGTCTTGCGGCGTGACGGTGTCCAACTGCTTTTTCTTGGCCTTCATGATGTTCGGCAGCGTGACGTAGCGCGGCTCGTTCAGGCGCAGGTCGGTGGTCACGATGGCGGGCAGCTTGAGCGACAGGGTTTCCAGGCCGCCGTCGACTTCGCGCGTCACGGTGACCTTGCCGTCGGCCAGTTCGACCTTGCTGGCGAACGTGGCTTGCGGCCAGTCCAGCAGCGCGGCGAGCATCTGGCCCGTCTGGTTGGCGTCGTCGTCGATGGCCTGCTTGCCCAGAATCACGAGCTGGGGCTGTTCCTTATCGACCAGCGCCTTGAGCAGCTTGGCGACAGCCAGCGGCTGCAGTTCGGCATCGGTCTGGACCAGCACGCCGCGATCGGCGCCGATGGCCATGGCGGTACGCAAGGTCTCCTGGCATTGCGCAACGCCGCAAGAAACCGCCACGACTTCAGCGACCGCGCCCTTTTCCTTCAGGCGGGTGGCTTCTTCGACGGCGATCTCGTCAAAGGGGTTCATGGACATCTTCACATTGGCGATATCCACGCCGGTCTGATCAGACTTGACGCGCACCTTGACGTTGTAGTCAACGACGCGCTTGACAGGTACCAACACCTTCATCCCGCTGCCTCCAATTGGAAAATAATGACCCGGCATGCGCCGGGATCGCATTGCACAATTTTTTCCTGATTCTACAGCTTCGCCAGCGCCCGTATGTGCGCGACCACGCTGCGGCCCAGGGCGGACAAGTTGTAACCACCCTCGAGCGTGCTCACGATCCGGCCCTGACAGTGGCGATCGGCCACCGCGACAAGCTGCTCGGTGATCCAGGCGTAGTCCGCCTCCACCAGGCCCATCTGCCCCATGTCGTCCTCGCGATGGGCATCAAAGCCTGCCGACACGAGGATCAGTTCAGGACGATGCGCCTCCAGCCGCGGCAGCCAGGTGTCCGTGACGATAGTCCTGACCGCGGCGCCCGCGGTATAGGCGGGCACGGGCACGTTGAGCATGTTGGCGGCCGGATGGTCCGCGCCGCTGTTGGGAAAGAACGGATGCTGAAAGAAGCTGCACATGAGCACCCGCTCGTCCCCGGCAAAGACATCTTCGGTGCCGTTGCCATGATGGACGTCGAAATCGACGATCGCCACGCGCGTCAGGCCGTGAACGTCCATGGCATGCTGCGCCGCAATGGCGACGTTGTTGAAAAAGCAGAATCCCATGGCCTGCGACCGGCACGCGTGGTGCCCTGGCGGACGCACGGCGCAGAAGGCCGTGCGCGCCTCGCCCCCCAGCACGGCGTCGACCGCCGCCACCCCCGCTCCCGCCGCATGCAGCGCCGCTTCGACGGTATGCGGATTCATGAGCGTATCGGGATCGATAGGGTAATACCCTTGGTCCGGCGTATGTTTCTGCAAACTGTCCAGGTACTGGACAGTGTGCACGCGCAAGAGGTCATTGCGGGACGCCTGCGGCGCCTGCCGGTCATCCAGATAAGGCATCAATCCGCTTGCGAGCAACTGGTCGGAGATGGCGTCCAGCCTCTGGGGGCTTTCCGGATGCCAGCTTCCCATTTCATGCAAGCGGCATGCCGGGTGGGTAAGATACATGGTCTCCATAAGGAAGATTATGTTCATCTGTCGGCGAATACTGCAACTCGGCGCGCTTTCCGCCCTGCTGGCGGGGTGCTCCACCACCACTCCCACCGCAGCAACCTCCACTCCTCTCGCTTCCCAGACCGCCCAGGCCTCAGGGACGCCCGCCATCCGCATCGGGCCCAGCACGCCGACGCCCGGCCCCGAACTCGCGGGCGACGCGCCCGCCACACTGACGCCGTCCGGCGCCTTGCGGCCCGACGTCCGCACCTTCGTCGAAACCCTGGCCGCCGAACGCCAACTGCCACTGGCGCCGATGGTCCAGGCGCTGGAAAGCTCACGCTACAACGCCACGGTGGCGCGGCTCATCGCGCCCTCCCCGCCCGGCAAGAAGGTCTGGCGCAGCTGGCTGACCTATCGCTCGCGCTTCGTGGAGCCCAAGCGCATCGCCTGGGGCGTCGAGTTCTACAACGAAAACCGCGACCTGCTGAATCAGGCGGCGCAACGCTTCGGCGTGCCGGCCCCGATCATTGCCTCCATCATCGGCGTTGAAACGCTCTACGGCCGCAACATGGGCAACTTCCGCGTGCTGGACGCGCTGGCCACGCTGGCCTTCGACTACCCGGACCCGGCCAAGCCCGAGCGCGCCACGATGTTCCGCACCCAACTGGCCGACTTCCTGACGCTAGTCATGAACGACAAGCTGGAACTGGAAACCAAGGGGTCTTACGCCGGCGCCATCGGCATGCCGCAATTCATGCCGACCAGCGTGATGCATTACGCCGTCGACGGCGACGGCAACGGCCATATCGACCTGACCAACAACACCCAGGACGCCATCATGTCCGTGGGCAGCTTCCTGGCACAGCACGGCTGGCAGCGCGGCCTGCCGGTGTTCGCGCCGGTGGTGCTGCCCGCCGACCCCACCGCGCTGGTGGACGGCGGCCTGGAGCCCAAGCAAAGCTGGACCACGCTGACGGCGGCGGGCTCGCGCCTGCAGCCCGGCGCATCCAGCGATGGCTGGGTCAGCCAGCCGCTGGGCGTGGTGGATCTGGTCGAGGAAATGCGCGGCACGGCGCAGTATCGCGTGGG
>JAEYVD010000624.1 GCA_023432075.1 Pseudomonadota bacterium
AGGCGCTGTGGACCGAAGACGGCATGTACTGGATGCCGCGCAAGCCGGGCCAGGAAAGCCCGTACGACTACATCTCGCTGTTCTGGGAAGACCGCATGCTGCGCGATGTGCGCATCCGGCGCCTGGAGCATCCGCGCAACTGGTCGCAGCAGCCGCCCACGCGCAGCGTGCGGCTGGTGGGCGGCGTGCAGGTCGAGGGGGTGGATGCCGGCGGCAACCTGGTCGTGCATTCGGTCTTTCAGATGACCGAGTGGCGCAAGCGCCAGCCGCGGCAGCTGGCCGGCCGCTACACCCACAAGCTGGCCGCCGAGGGCGATGGCTGGCGCATCCGCATGAAGCGCGTGGACCTCGTCAATTGCGACGATGCGCATGATGCGTTCGAGGTGTTCGTGTGATGAGCGCGGACGTGGCGGTGCTGGCGCTGCACTATCAGAACGATGTGCTGCATCCGGATGGCAAGATCCGCGTCGGGCTGGATGCCGACAGCGGGGCGCGCCAGCGCCTCCTGGACAACGCTGCCGCCTTGCTGGAAGGCGCGCGGTCGCATGCGCTGCCCATCGTGCACGTGCGCATCGCGTTCCGGCCGGACTACGCGGACCTGCTGCCCAACTGCGATATCTTTCGCAACGTGGCCAAGATCGGTGCGGTGCCAGAAGGGCAGTGGGGCAGCGCGTTCTATGATGGGTTGCAGCCGCTGGCAGGCAGCGCGCGCGAATTCGTGGTCAAGCACACGCGCATCAGCGCGTTCTACGGCACGCCGCTGGAGGAAACCCTGCGGCTGCTGGGCGCGCGGCGGCTGGTGGTGGCCGGGGTGGCGACGCATTCGGTGGTGGAAGGCACGGTGCGCCATGCCGCCGATATCGGCTTTTCGGTGATGGTGGCCGAAGATGCCTGCGCGTCAGCCGACCCGGCGGTGCACGCGGCGTCGCTGGCCAGCATGCGGCTGATCGCGCAGACGGCGCCGGTGGTGGACGCGGTGCGCTGGGCCGCCGCGCCCAACTGACAAGGAACACACATGGACTTTTCAGGTTTCCCGGGTCTGGCGGGCAAGACCGCCATCGTCACCGGCAGCACTCAGGGGCTGGGCGCGGACATCGCGCGCGGCTTTGCCGCGGCGGGCGCCAACGTCGTGCTGGTCGGCCGCAATGCCGACGCGGGCCAGGCGCTGGCGCATGCGCTGGGCGAACGCGCGCTGTTCTGCGAAACCGACATCGGACAGGACGCGCAAATCCAGGCGTGCATCGATGCCGCGCTGGCTCGCTTTGGCCGGCTCGATTTCCTGGTCAACAAAGCCTGCCAGTATGCGGACCGCGGGCTGGCGTCGACCCGCGAGGAGTGGCATCGCACGCTGGATACGAACCTGGTGTCGGCGGCCATCTTCACGCAGATGGCGGCGGCGCATCTGCCGCGCGGCGGCGTGGTGGTGAACCTGGGCAGCACGGGCGGAAAATTCGGTGCGGCCGGGCGGGCGCTGTACCCGGCCTCCAAAGCCGCGCTGCTGCAGATCACCAAGAATTTCGCGGTGGAACTGGCGCCGTCGGGCGTGCGCGTGCTGGCGGTGTCGCCGGCCTGGACGTGGTCGCCGTCGGTCGAACAATTGTCGGGCGGATCCCGCCAGGCTGCCGATGCGGTGGGCGCGCATTTTCACCCGCTGGGCCGCGTGGGCTCCGGCGAAGAGATCGCCGCGGCGGTGTGTTTTGCGTGTTCGGACGCGGCATCGTGGATGACCGGCGTCGACATTCCGGTGGACGGCGGCTTCTCGGTCCTGGGCCCCGACCGCGGCATCTCGCCGCGCGTGTGGTTCAAGGAACTGATGCCGGACGACGGCGCCTAGCGAATAACGATCTCGCCTTCTTCCAGGCCGGCCTTGCCGCCCACCTGGTCTTCCAGGAACTCCTGCATCTTGTTGCCCAGCTGGATCTTCGTGCCGCTACAGAAGCGGCGCGTGGCCGCGATGGTGGCGTTCTGTTGGGGCAGCAGGTCGCGCGCCAGCTGGGCTTCTTCGGTCTCCAGGCCGGCCAGATCGCCGATGAGCTTGGTGTGCGTGTTGCGCGCGCGCTCGACCACGTCGCCCGTGGCCCGTTGCGGATTGGCCTGCAGGAACATCAGCAGCTGCTCCAGCTTGGCCTTTTCCTCGTTCATCTTCAGGCGCTTGCGCGTGAGCGCCGAACGCTTGATGTCGGCGTGCGGATCCAGGCCGGCCTGCACCAGCGTCGGAATGCCTGCCGGCGAGCCGATGGTGCCGGCGCGCACCGCCAGCAGGGCGCGGGTCTCGCCGCCCGTGATGGCGCTTTGCTGCGTGTTGGGCGGGCCGACGTTCACGCTGCCGCCGGCGGCAATGCTGCATTGACGGATCTCGCGTTCGACGTCGATGTCCTGGCCCGCGCTGATGACGGCGTTCTCGATGAATTTGGCGCGCAGCGTGCCGCCGCAGACGATGTGCGCGGTGCGCGCCGCGGCCGTGGCGTCGTGCACGGTTTCGGCCATGCCGATGATGCCGCCCTTGACGGTGACGCTGCCGCCGGCCTCGACCAGCGCGGCCTCGATGGTGCCGTTGACGACCACGTCGCCGGTCACGCGCACTTCCATCGTGGCGGCAATGTCGCCGCGCACTTGCAGGGAGCCTTCGAAGTTGATGTTGCCGGTGGACAGGTTGACGGCGTCCACCTCCACCATCGGATTGACCTGCACGCCATGGGTGATGATTGTCGGCGTGCCGGCGATGGCCGCGCGCAGCAGCAGGGGATTCTCGGGATCGACTTCGACGCCGGACAATTCCTTGGAGAACGGCGTGTCGGGCAGCTCTTCGGGCATCACCGGCTCGCCGAGCACGTTGGTGCCATCCACGCCGGGCAGCGGCGGAATGCGGCGCATGAGCGGCGTGCCCGGCGACACGAGCAAGAGGCTGCCCAGGTCCCGGTAATCCACCTGGGCCAGTTCGTCGATGTCTTCGGCGCGCGGCTTCAGGC
>JAEYVD010000687.1 GCA_023432075.1 Pseudomonadota bacterium
GGCCAACTCTGATCCCACGCGGAATCGCTGCCATGCTCACGGTGCAGGAACTCGTCGACGACAACGCCGACAAAATCCCTTTTAACTGGATCTCGGGCCAAGGCGCGGCGGACCGCGCGATTCCCGACGACGGCATGGCGGCCGCAGACCTGGTCGGTCACTTGAACCTGATCCACCCGTCGCGCATCCAGGTGTTCGGCCAGGAAGAGCTGGCGTATTACACGCGCTTCGACCTGCGCCGCCGCATGCACCACATGGACGAGCTGCTGATCGGCGGCGTGCCTGCGATCCTGCTGGCCGATGGCCTGACACCGCCGCAAGACCTCGTCGACCAATGCGACCAGCATCAGGTTCCGCTGCTGTCCACGCCGGTCGCCGCCGCGCAACTGATCGACCTTTTGCGCATCTATCTGGGCAAGAAGCTCGCGCCCACCACCACGGTGCACGGCGTGTTCCTGGACGTGCTGGGACTGGGCGTGCTGATCACGGGCGAGTCGGGTCTGGGCAAGAGCGAACTGGCGCTGGAACTGATTTCGCGCGGCCATGGTCTCGTGGCCGACGACGCGGTCGAGTTCTCGCGCACCGCGCCCAACATGATCGAAGGTCACTGTCCGCAATTGCTGCAGAACCTGCTGGAAGTGCGCGGCCTGGGTCTGCTCGACATCCGCACCATCTTTGGCGAAACCTCCGTGCGCCGCAAAATGCGGCTCAAGCTCATCGTGCACCTGGTGCGCGCCACCGCGCAGGACAAGTTCGAACGCCTGCCGCTGCAGGACATCACGCAGGACATGCTGGGACTGCCCGTGCGCAAGGTGATGCTGCAGGTGGCCGCGGGCCGCAACCTGGCCGTGCTGGTCGAGGCAGCCGTGCGCAACACCATCCTGAAACTGCGCGGCATCGATACGCTGGGCGAATTCATGGAACGTCAGGCCATGGCGATCCTCCAAAGCAGCAAATGAGTCCGCGTCGTCGCCCTGCGGCATCGTGAGCCTCTACGAGACCCTGGTCGACGAGATCGCCACGTCGATCGCAAGCGGCGTGCTGCGCGCGGGCGACAAACTGCCCTCCGTGCGCGATGCGTGTGCCGCGCGCGGCGTCAGCCCCTCGACGGTGTTCCAGGCCTACTACCTGCTTGAAGCGCGCGGCCTCATCCGCGCGCAGCCGCGCTCGGGCTATTACGTCAACGCCCCCGCCGAATCGCTGCCGCCCGAACCCGGCGCCTCGTGCCCCGATGGCGAATCGACCGAACTGGCGATCAGCGAACGGATCTTCGACATACTGGGATCGGTGCGCAATCGCGACGTCACACCGTTGGGTTCGGCCTTTCCGTCGCCGCTGCTCTTCCCGCTGCCGCGCCTGGCGCAGGCGATGGCCGCGCATCTGAAGCGCCAGGATCCGCGCGACACCGTCGAAGACCTGGCGCCCGGCAATCCGCGCCTGCGCCGGCAGATCGCGCTGCGCTACCTGATCGGCGGCATCAATCTGCCCGCCGCCGACATCGTCGTCACGAATGGCGCGCTCGAAGCCTTGAATCTTTGTCTGCAGGCAGTCACGCAGCCGGGCGACACCGTCATGGTGGAAGCGCCGACCTTCTACGGCGCGTTGCAGGCGCTGGAACGCCTTGGCCTGAAAGCGCTGGAAGTGCCCACGCATCCGCGCACAGGCATCGACCTGGACGCGATGCAGGCTGCCATCCTGCGCCACGCGCCGCGCGCCTGCTGGCTGATGACGCAATTCCAGAATCCGCTGGGCTGCCTGATGCCCGACGACAACAAGCGCCAGCTCGTCGAACTGCTTGCCCGGCACGACATTCCGCTGATCGAAGACGACGTCTATGGTGAGCTCTACTTCGGCGCGACGCGGCCCGTTCCCGCCAAGGCCTACGACACGCGCGGGCTGGTGTTGCACTGCTCGTCGTTTTCGAAATGCCTTGCGCCCGGCTATCGCATTGGCTGGGCCAGCGCCGGACGCTACGCGCAGCAGGTGCAACGCCTGAAACTGTCTTCGACGCTGTCGGCGTCCGGCCCCGCGCAGGGCGCGATTGCCGAATACCTGGAACAAGGGGGTTACGACCGCCATCTGCGCCGGCTGCGGCAGACCTTGCAGGCACAGCAGGAGCGCATGGCCGACGCCATCGCGCAGGCCTTTCCCGCCGGCACGCGCGTGACGCGGCCGCAGGGCGGATTCTTTCTATGGCTGGAACTGCCGGCCGCCGTGGATGCGCTGTCGCTGCACCGCCAGGCGCTGGCGCGCGGCATCAGCGTGGCGCCCGGCCCGATCTTCTCGGCCAGCGGCCAGTTTGGCAGCGCGCTACGCCTGAACTATGGACATCCGTGGGAGGCCAGCACCGAAGCGGCAATCCGCACGCTGGGCGACCTGGCGCACGAAGCCTGCCGCGCGGCCGCTGCCAGGCGCTAGTTCAAGGTCGACGACGCCCGCGCGCGCTTGACCTCCAGGCCGCTCACCGCGCCTGCTTCGTTCCCCCAGCTGTTGCGGATGTAGGTCACCAGCATCGAGATGTCGTTGTCGTTGAGCACCTGGCCGAAAGGCGGCATGCCGTGCGGACGCGGGTCTGCGGCCGTGGCCGGGGCGTAGCCGCCGTCGAGCACCATGCGGATGGCGTTCACGGGCGATGGCGCCGTCACCGTGGGATTGCCGGCCAGCGCGGGCCACGCCGTGCCGCTGCCTTTGCCGTCGGTCTGATGGCATTGCGCGCATTGCTGGCGGTACAGCTTGCCGCCCAGTTCCATGGCTGCAGGCGCGGGGATGGCGGCGCGCGCATCCGACGCGGGCGGCGTGGCGGGCAACGACTTCAGATAGGTGCCGATCGCCAGCGCATCCTCGTCGGTCAAGTGCTGGGTGCTGCCCAGCACCACCTCGGCCATCGGCCCGCTGACGGTCGAGTGCGCCGAAATGCCGGTCTTGAGCAACGTGGCGATGTCCTGCGCGGACCAGCGCCCCATACCGGTCTGCATGTCGTTCGTGAGCGGCGGCGCGTACCAATCCAGCACCGGAATCACACCCCCCGCCAGCGCGTCGCGAGTGCGCGTGGCGCCCAGGCTGTTGCGCGGCGTATGACAGGCCGCGCAATGCCCCAGCCCTTCGACCAGGTAGCGGCCGCGATTCCATTGGACCGACTGGCCGGGATCGGGCGCTTGCACGCCAGGCTTGAAGTACAGCGCGCGCCACGCCGCCAGCAGCGCGCGCTGGTCGTACGGGAAATTCATGTCGGGCGGACGATTCGCCTGCTTGACGGGCGACACGCTGCGCAGATAGGCAAAGAGCGCGTCGGCGTCGCTGCGGTTGACCCGCGTGTACTCGGTGTACGGGAACGCCGGATACAGCAGCGTGCCGTCCTTCGATTTCCCGTTGTGCAGCGCCTGCCAGAAGTCGTCGGCGGTCCATGTGCCAATGCCGGTATCCGGATCGGGCGTGATGTTCGGCCCGTAGACCGTGCCGAACGGCGTGGGAATGGGCGTGCCGCCCGCAAAGGTCTTGCCGCCCTGGCTGGTGTGGCACGCCATGCAGTTGCCGGCCAGCGCCAGATAGCGGCCGCGTTCGATCAGCGCCGCGCCCTCGGCTGCCGCGGCAGCGGGCCCGGTGCTGGCATCGTCACGCGTGCCCAGCCAGTACAACCCGCCGACGGCCACCCCGGCCACCAGCAACAGGACAACCAGAACTCTTTTCATCAACGTCATTCGCGGCCCCGTTCAGCGTTGCGCCTGGCTGCCGCATTCCGCGGGCAACCGGACCGAATTCGCGGCATCAGGCACGTAGGGCTCGACGACGGGCTGCGACGACAGCCACGCCGCCAGGGCGCCGATGTCGGAGGGTGTGAGCTTGTGGGAGATGTCAGCCATGCAGTCCGGCGCAGCGGCGCGGCGCAGGCCGTTCTTCCAGCCGCCGATCTGCGCGCCGATGTAATCGCGTGGCAGCCCCAGCAGGCCGGGAATCGCGGGCAGCATGCCGGAAAGCGCGGCGCCGTGACAGGACGCACAGGCGGGTAGGCCGCGCGCCGCGTCGCCTTCGCGGGCGAGCTTGCGGCCTGCCTCGAGCGTGGCCGCGGACACGTCCGCGCGCACGGGCGCCGGATACGGCACATGCTGGTCGGCAAAATACGCGGCCATTTCGCGCAGGTAGTCGTCGGGCAGTCCCGCCAGCAGATGCGTCATGGGCCGGTACTGCCGCCGTCCGTCTCGGAAATTCAGCAGCTGGTGGTAGAGATAGTCCTGCGGCTTGCCGGCCAGCCGCGGGTAATAGCCATCGGCCCCCGCCCTGCCCTGCGCGCCATGACAGGCCGTACAGGCCGCCACGCGCGCCGCCATGGTGTCGGGCTGCAAGACCGGCGGATCGGGCTGCTGCGCCAGCGCGGGCGCGGACATAAACACAACAGCCGCCGCGGCAAAGGCCCTTGGGATCGTCCAAAACCGCAGCAGTGAAACACTACAAGAGGAAATGAGGGCTAACATCTAGGTCGAATTCCAAACCCCGAATCGAGACGGCGGGGCGCGTAAAGTGGAACTGCGATGGAACTGCGGAGTTTGCGGCCCCTAGCTTACGTCAGGGCAGGCAGCAGGGAACAGAAGCAGTTCCTGAGTTTATGGCCATATCAGATGCTATCCCGCCGGCATCGTCCTGGAAAAGCGTGCCACAATCATGTCCATGTTGAAAGTCGTCCTCGTCACCGGCATTTCCGGCTCCGGCAAATCCGTCGCGCTGCGCATGCTCGAGGACGCAAGCTATACCTGCGTCGACAATCTTCCCGT
>JAEYVD010000630.1 GCA_023432075.1 Pseudomonadota bacterium
CGCATGACTGGCTCAGCGGACTTGGCTCATCCCGTGGTACCTGGAAGGGGCGAAACTGGCGCAACGCCCCTTCAGGCGTGACCTCATAGGCCTGCCACTCCACCTCATCCAGCAATACATAGAGGTACCCTTGCCGCAAGATGCGAGGCTGGTCCAACCGCATCCGAACCGTCGCTGGCGCGTTGCTGGCCGCAGGCTGCCGACGGTATGTTTGCCCGGGCGATGGCGCGTACGCGGCGCGCAAAGGAAGAATGGGCAGGCCAGTACGCTCGCAGGCTTTGCATGCGTCCGTCGGATTCGGCGCAGCATGGCTGATCGTTTTGCTTAACGTCGTGCTCAAGCTCATGAGTAGTTCTCCGTCCGGGGCAAGGAGGCGAATACTCGCTTCCAGGCGGTGTCGTCGTACGCTTGGAAGCGGTCGTGCAGCACGTGTTTGCCATTGGCTGCATCAAGAATGTCCCGTTGGATGTCGGGATGCTTGGGCAGTAGGGGGTGAACGCAAACCCGATACAGGCTGAGCGCGAAGATGTCGCGCTCATGCCGCAGTCCTAAACGCTGGGCATCACGGACCAGACGAAAGGCATGTACACCCGCCTGTGGCGGTAGGGGACTGGGGCCATTCCAGCGCCAGGGCGCGAACGAAAGTGTCTGACGTTGCGCGAGCCGCCAGATACCCAGGAATTCGCTCACCAATTGCGCTGCATGCTGCGTGCGGCGAACCAATGCCGTGTGATCCTCGCTTGCCGTCGCCGACATGCTCCGCAGTACGGAAAAGCTCCCCCAGCTTGTTGGGAACAACCAAGCATTGATCGGCGCGAACATAGCCCCCGCTCTGGCGCCAAGCGCGCCGGTCAGCAACTCCAGACGCACGGGTTCGAACCACGGGGTAGTCGCTTTTCGTGCGCTGGACGAAGTGATGCGGCATTGCGCTGCAATGTGGCGTGCGGTTTCCTCCGCCGGTTCCGGGCAGGTCAGCCACCCGCAGATATATCGCTTGCCGTAGGCGAGATCTTCCCTTGCTTGGAACGCACTGAGTTCCAGAAGCCGCTTGCGCGTCGCGTCTCCCGAAGTGCCAAGTTGCACGAGGGCCGGACAGGCTTCAGGCGTGTGGACCAGGTCCGGCCGTGGAACGCGGACCACGGCGTCCTTGCCCAGGTCGTGAAGCAGCGATTCGATGGCCAGCGGATGTGCCGGGCCGCATCCGGCCAATGGGTTAACAAGCAGATATAGGTGATCGCCAGGCGCTTTGATTTGCTCGGCGAACGCAATGATGGGTGCCGCTGTCATCGGTTGCGCTCCGCGCAATCCGCGTCCAGGCCCTCAAGCGCTTCCCCGGCGATGGACAGGTTGTTGCCAGCCCCACCGCCCTTCTGGCTCATCGGCCCCTTGATCAGGATGGAAACTCCATCCAGCGTGATCCCCGATCCATCAATCCGTATGGTCCCCCCTGGTCCCTTGATGATCACGCTCTCCGCCGCTTGAATCTCATAAACCTTCGTGCGCTGCCGAATCGCCTGACCCGCCTGCAGTTCCGCGTGCCCCTCCACGCGCTGCTCCTGGTGCCCGCCGATACTCACCCAATGATTCGCCACCGTCTTGTCGCGGCGGTTGTTGCCCACTTCCTCGGTGCGGTCCTTGGTGGTGTGGATCGTGTGATTACGCCCCACCGTCAGAAAGTCATCTCGGCCGATGTCGTGCCGCCGGTCCTGGCCGATGTTCACCTGCTCGTCATTGCCCACGGTCTCCTTGCGGTCGTGGCCGATGGTGATGGTTTCGTCGTTCTCGACCTGCTCGCTGCGGTCGTGGCCCACGTTCGTGGTCTCGTCGTTGTTGACGTGGATGTTCTGGTCTTTCTGCGCGTGGACGTAGATTTCTTCCTGATCCTTTTCGTCCTCGAAGCGCAGTTCGTTGTATCCGGCTCCCTTGTGGGTCTTGGTCTTGATGGTCATCCGCGTCTTGTGGCGCGGCAGCTCGTAAGGCGGCAATTGCAGGCGGTTGTAGACGCGGCCGGTGATCACGGGCTGGTCGGGATCGCCGTCGAAGTACGAGACGATGACCTCTTGTCCGATGCGGGGAATAGCCATGTGGCCCCACGTGGCGCCAGCGATGTTCTGGGATACGCGTATCCAGCAGGAGCTGTGTTCGTCTTCCTTGCCGAGACGGTCCCAGGGGAACTGGACCTTCACGCGGCCGTATTCGTCGGTGTAGATCTCCTCATTGGATGGGCCGACCACGACGGCGTTCTGCGGTCCGTCGATGCGGGGCCGGGGCAATGGCTCTGCGCGCCACTCGGCGTCGTCCGGCACTAATTCAGCCTCGTAGTGGTACCGAGTCCCTGACGCGGCATCGGCGCTTTCTTCGGCCTGGCTCGTGTGTTGGATGCCGCGGTGGACGATGCGGACCGGGCGCCAGCCGCGGTTCAGGTCCTCGCGTGGGTGCCCGGCCAGCGTGAAGGAGATTCCAGGCTGCAGGCGTGGGTCATCGCCTTCGACCAAGGCGATGCGCGCATCGCGCCGATGCCCGCGCAGGCGGTTCTCGGTGAAGGGCCTGCCCGCCTCGTCGAACTTGGCGCGGGCGGGGTAGTCGTAGCGCTCGTAGCGGCGGCCTTGATGGTCCAGGTCGCGCCCATCCCGGCTGTGCTGGTGGGTATAGCGCGGATGGTGAAAGGTGTAGTCGCGCTGGGTCTGGCGCGCGGTGCGCACGTTCTCGGTGTAGGCGAAGCGACGCAGCGCAGGCTGCGGCAGATCGCCGCCGGGCGTGG
>JAEYVD010000704.1 GCA_023432075.1 Pseudomonadota bacterium
GCAACACCTCACAAAGGATGCAGACCATGAAGAAGCTTTCGCTTGCCGCCCTGATTTCCACGCTGGCTTTTGCCGGCGCCGCCCATGCCGCCGTGCTGAGCGAGAGCAACCTGTCGATGGCCGACGCGCAAAAGCTGGCGACGGCCACGGTCGCCGCCTGCCAGGCCAAGGGCTACAACGTCAGCGCCGCCGTGGTGGACCGCGCCGGCCTGCTCAAGGCGTTTGCGCGCGCCGACAATGCGGGCCCGCACACCATCGAAGCCAGCCGCGCCAAAGCCTTCACGGCCGTGTCGGCCAAGACGCCCACGCTCACCATGATGGAAAACGCGCAGAAAAATCCCGGCGCCGCCAACCTGACTGACATTCCGGGCTTCCTGCTGCTGGGCGGCGGCGTGCCGATCAAGGCCGGCAACAGCGTGATCGGCGCCGTTGGCGTGGCCGGCGCGCCGGGCGGCAATCTGGACGCGCAATGCGCCGATGCCGTCCTGGAAGAAAACGCCGCGCTGTTCAAGTAAGCGGGCGTCTGCGTCCTGGATTAAAGCTGCCGGTCCCTGGCCACGGCACGCGCCAGCGCCAGGTGCTTGCTCAGCAGCAACGCATCCGCCGCGGCCGGATCGCGACGCTGCAGCCGCTCGCTCTCCGAGGGTTCCAGCTCCGCCGAACGCACCAGCGACATCAGATCGCGCGTGGTGGTCTCAAGCACCGGCGTCAGGGTGTCTTCGATCAGCTCGCCCTTCACGTAGGCCTGCATGCGGGTCGACAGATTGCGCGTGTGCGTCAGGTTCGCCTCGGCCAGCATGCCCGCTTCGTAGCGGATGCTGGTCTGGCTCCTGACCTCATCCCGGATCTGGAAGAACCGATAGTTTTGCGAATCCTTGTCGCGCGTCAGGTCCAGCGTCTGCTGCGGCGCCAGCGCGGTGTGATAACTGGCGGACAGATTGGCGCGCTGCTCCTGGCTGACGCCCAGATCGAACAACGGCCGGCCGCTCACACTGCTGCTTTGCGATACCTGATACGTGAACTGGTCCACTTCGCTGGTCTTGTACGGATTGCTCGCGTCGCCATTCTGCGAGATCGAGGCCGAGAAGTCCGCCACGCCCGACAGCAGGCTGCGGTACGTGTAGCCTGCCGCAGCGATGCGCGGCGCCTGGCTGGACGGCGCGGCGCCCGCTTCGTAGCTCTGGTGCAATTCGGCGAAGGCGTCCTTGAACAGCGACATCATTGCCTCGTTGCCCCGGCCCCGGGTGCGCGCGGCGTCGAACTGCTGCAGGTAGTCGCTGACGGCCGCGTCGCGCTGCTGCGCGTTGCCAAAGAGCGCGGACTTGCTCACGTCGACGTCGACCTTCACCACGCCCTCGGCGCTCTTGATCGCCACCGAGCGCTGCTTGCTGTCCGCGGAAAACTCGATGGATTGCGAGATGACGCCATTGGCCGTGGTCGTGGCTTGCAGCGAGACCGACGACAGCACGGCGGTGTCGAACTTGGCCAGGCCGGACCACGCCATGCGCGGCGGCACCGACGCCAGGCCATCCACTGCATCCTGGAACGCCTTGGACAGACCCGCAATCGCCTTGCGCTCGGTTTCCGAGAGCTCTCCCTCAGCCACGTCGATCTGGACTTCCAGACCGTCAGCGCTATTGCGCAGGCCCACCTCCACCTTCACGCCGCTGGCGGTGGTGATGCGCAGCGTGTAGGCGTCCTCGGCTTGCCCGGCCGAACCGGTCTGCACGGCGCCCAGTGTGCCCACCTGGCCGGCGCCGGGTAGCATACGGGCTGACTGCAGGTAGTTGCCGCCGTCGGTCTTGAACCGGTCCAGCAGCGCCGAGGCCACGCCCTCCAGCCGGCCGGCTAGCGTGCGGGCCGAGAGCGTTTCGGCGATGACCGAGGACACCTTGTCGGAAGCCTCGCGCTCCCAGACGACGCCCACGGCAGCCGGCTGCGACGTATAGGTCAGCGCGGGAGCCGTGCCTTGTCCCAGCGAGACCGTCGTGGAAGCGGGCGTCGCGGCGATCTCGGGCGGATCGCCCGCGCGGGTCACGCCCGTGGCAGGCGGCGTCAGACCGATCGTGGTCACGGCGCCAATGGAGGCAACGGATGTCATGGCGTTTCTTCCTCTTGGCGGCCGCGCGGCATGCTTGCCCGCCCGGCCGGGGTTTCCTTAAGAAATGTAACGGCACCGAAACGCCAGACTTAAGCCCGGGCAGGAAAGAAGGCCCGGCGGATGCGCGCCCCGCCCCGCTCAAGCGTGAACCGCGGACCTTCCCGCCGCCGCCGTCAGCGCGGCGATCAGGCTGTCGGCATCGCGCGCGCCGTCGTACCGCGCGCCGTTGATGAACAGGGTGGGCGTGCCGTTCACGCCGCTGCGCACGCCGCCGCTGAAGTCCACCTCGATCTTGGAATCGAACGCCCCGCCGAAGGCGCGGTAAAGCACCTGGGCCGACAGGCCTATCTCTTCACCGTACGCGAACAGGTCGCCTTGCGTCAGGGCATTCTGGCGCTCGTACAGCATGTCGTGCGCCCGCCAGAACTTACCCGCCTGCGCTGCCGCCTCGGCGAATTCAGCTGCCGCGACCGCATCCGGATGCAGCTCCGAAATGGGGAAATTGCGGAACACGAAGCGCAGCTGGTCGCCCAGCGCGCGCTGCGCTGCCCTGATCACCGGATAGGCCTCGCCGCAATACGGGCATTCGTAATCGCCATACTCCACCAGCGTCACGGGCGCGGCTTCCGGCCCCTGGATGTGGTCCTGCGCATTTACGGGAATGAACAAGCGGCTCATGATTGCACTCCTTGCAAGGCGGGGGCCAGTTTTTCGAGCGCGTCCAGGATGCCGTCGGCGCCCGGGTTGATGCCCAGCGGCGACACGTAGCTCCACCGGATGACACCCTCGGCATCGATCACGAAGAGCGCGCGCTCGGCAATGCCCTCCGATGCGCGGTAGACCCCGTAGTGCCGGGCCACCTCGCCCTTCGGTTCGAAATCCGCCAGCAGCGGGAAATGCAACTTGCGGTCAGCCGCGAATGCGGCGTGGCACCAGACCCCGTCCACCGAGATGCCGACGAGTTGCGCGCCGGCCTTGTGAAATTCAGGAAGGATCTGGTTGTAAAGCGCCATCTGGTCCCCGCAGACGGGGCTCCAGTCCGCGGGGTAGAACGCCAGGATCAGGGGCCGGCCGCGCAGTTCTTCCAGCGCAACCGTCTGGTCCGGCGTGGCCGGCAAGGCGAAGGACGGCGCGGCCGTGCCGGCTGGCAAGGCGGCCGCGGGATAGTCATGTGACATGCAAATGTCTCCTGGACGCGCCGCGCGCGGCGCAAGGGTCAGGACAGCAGCGGGCCGGCGGGGGATCAGCGCTCGGCGCGGGTCGACTCGTACAGGAACCACGCGCGGCGTTCGGCCTCGTCGATCCAGTTCTCGATCAGACTCGTCGAGGCGACGTCGTTGTGGGCCTCGCACACGGCGTGGGTGGCGCGCAGAAAGCCCGTCAGGCGGCGGTTGTCGTCGGCCAGTTCGGCCAGCATGTCCTGCGGCGTCACGTAGTCGGCGTCGTTATCGGCAAGGCGCTGCAGCCGCTGAATGTGGCCGATCGAACGCAGCGTCGTGCCACCTACCTTGCGGGCACGCTCGGCGATGACGTCCGTCGTGGCATAGATCTCGTCGCCCTGCTCGTCCAGCATCAGGTGATAGTCGCGAAAGTGCGGACCCGACATATGCCAGTGAAAATTCTTGGTCTTCAGGTACAGCGCAAACATATCGGCCAGCAGGCCCGTCAGGGCGGCGGCGATGTCGACCCTGGCCTCGGCGCCCAGATCGGTGGGCGTGCGCAGGGGAGCGGTGATGCGGGTTTGAAGCGAAAGATCGTTCATGGAATTCTCCGGGTTGGCTTCACGAATCGGGT
>JAEYVD010000831.1 GCA_023432075.1 Pseudomonadota bacterium
TATCACAGCGACAAGTTCCCCGTCACCCAGCGCGACGTGGCCAAGTCCAAGAGCCTGCTCAAGCAGGCGGGCTTTGACCGCGTGAAGGCCGAGCTGGTGTTTGGCAACAACACCACCACCTCGTCCATCGCCGAAATCGTCCAGGCGATGGCGGCCGAGGCGGGCTTTGACCTGTCGCTGCGCCCGACCGAATACGCGGCGCTGCAAAAGGAAGCCTCGGGCGGCAACTTCCAGATCGTGATGCTGGGCTGGTCCGGCCGGGTCGATCCCGACGGCAACATCCACGCCTTCGTCACCTGCAAGGGCGCGCTGAACGACGGCCACTATTGCAATCCGGAAGTCGACAAGCTGCTCAACCAGGCCCGCACCGTGCCGGACGAGGCCAAGCGCAAGGCCATCTACGACCAGGCGCAGACCATCATCCAGGACGAACTGCCCGGCGTGTACAACTACTACCAGCCGTGGCCCTTCGTCATGAGCAAGAAGGTCCAGGGTTTCACTCCCTACCCGGACGGTATGATCCGGCTCAAGGGCGTGACGTTCGCGCAGAAGTAATGTTGGGGCGGCAATCGACCGCCGCACCTGCCGGACGCGCCTTGCGCGTCCGGTTGTCGTTTGCGGCGGACGCGCATCGTCCCTTATCCGGCCGGCGCCGTCCGTCGTTCCTGTCTTACGGTTTTCCTCATGCTTAAACTCATCTTGCGCCGCGTGATCGTCGCGATCCCGACACTGATATTGGTGTCGATGATCGTGTTCATGCTGCAGAAAATCCTGCCCGGCGATCCGGTGCTGACCCTGGCCGGCGAAGAGCGCGACCCGGCTGTGCTGGACTACCTGCGCGACAAATACCGCCTGAACGACCCATTGCCGATGCAGTACGCGGCCTGGGCCGGGCAGGTGCTGCAAGGCGACCTGGGCAAGTCCCTGCGCACCGACGTGCCCGTCACGACGCTGATCGCGCAGAAGCTTCCCGTCACCCTGCAGCTGGCGGCCATGGCGATGTTCTTTGCGCTCTTGGTGGGCATACCCATGGGCATCATCGCCGCGGTGCGCAAGGGCAAGCCCGTCGAGATGGGCGCCAACATCGCGGCGCTCTCCGGCATGTCCATTCCCAATTTCTGGTTAGGCATCATCCTCATCATGGTGGTGTCGGTGCAGTGGAAGCTGCTGCCGGCCTCGGGCTACGTGTCGCCGTCCGAGGACTTCTGGCTGTCCATCAAGACGATGCTGATGCCGTCGCTGGTGCTGTCCACCGCGATTGCCGCATACCTGATGCGGCACACCCGGTCTTCCATGCTGGAGGCGCTGTCCGCGGATTACGTGCGCACCGCCCGCGCCAAGGGCGTGTCGCCGCGCAGCGTGGTGCTGCGCCACGCGCTGCGCAATGCGCTCATGCCGATCGTCACGCTGGTCACGCTGCTGTTTGGCGAACTGCTGGCCGGCGCGGTGCTGACCGAACAGGTCTTCACGATCCCGGGCTTCGGCAAGCTGGTGGTCGACGCGGTGTTCACCCGCGATTACGCGGTGGTGCAGGGCGTGGTGCTCTGCGTCGCGGTGGGCTTCATCCTGATGAACCTGCTGGCCGACATCCTGTACATCCTGGTCAATCCCCGCCTGAGGCACTCATGAGCGCAATTCCTGCAACGGCCGCAGCCGTCACGCCGCCCCGCAGCCGCAATCGCGCGTGGGCCAAGTTCAAACGCAACCGCATCGCGATGCTCGGCCTGGGCATCGTGCTGTTCTTCGTGCTGGTGGCCATCCTGGCCCCGTTCATCGTCAGCCAGGATCCCCTGCAAACCAGCTTCACCACCATCCGCAAGGCGCCGTCGGCGGCGCATTGGCTGGGCACGGACGAGCTGGGCCGGGACATCTACAGCCGCATGGTCTACGGCGCGCGCGCCTCGCTGATGGCGGGCCTGGTGTCGGTGCTGATCGCGCTGGTCGTGGGCGTGCCCTTTGGCCTGGCCGCGGGCTACTTCGGCGGCTGGACGGACAGCGTCATCTCGCGCGCCACCGAGGCGCTGCTGGCGATCCCGTTCCTCATCTTGGCCATTGCGCTGGCCGCCTTCCTGGGGCCCAGCCTGACGAACGCAATGATCGCCATCGGCGTATCGGCGGCGCCCAAGTTCATCCGGCTGACCCGGGGGCAGGTGCTGGCGGTCAAGAACGAAGACTATGTCCAGAGCGCCCGCGCGCTGGGCGCGTCGGACCTGCGCATCATCGGCCGGCACGTGTTTCCCAACGTCATGCCCCCGCTGATCGTGCAGGCCACGATCACCATCGCCACGGCCATCATCGCCGAGGCGAGCCTGTCCTTCCTGGGACTGGGCCTGCAGCCGCCGACGCCCTCGTGGGGCTCGATGCTGAACACGGCCAAGAACTTCATGACCCAGGCGCCCTGGATGTCGATCTTCCCCGGATCGGCCATTTTCCTGGTGGTGCTGGGCTTCAATCTGCTGGGTGACGGGCTGCGCGACGCGCTCGATCCGCGTCAGGAAAAGTAATCGATATGGCAACCATGGATTCCAACCGCGTCGTGCAGGTCAATGACCTGACGGTGCGGTTCAAAACGCCCGAACGCACCGTGGAAGCGGTGCGCAATGTTTCCTTTCACGTGAACCGCGGCGAGACGCTGGCCATCGTGGGCGAGTCGGGGTCCGGCAAGTCCGTGACCTCGCTGGCGCTGATGCGGCTGGTCGAGTACGGCGGCGGACATATCGCCAACGGCGGGATGCTGCTGCGCCGGCGCAGCGGCGACGTGCTGGACTTGGTCAATGCGCCCGATTCCACGCTGCAACGCGTGCGCGGCGCGGATGTCGCCATGATCTTCCAGGAGCCGATGACCTCGCTGAACCCCAGCTTCACGGCCGGCAACCAGATCGCCGAGGCCCTGCAGCTGCATCAGGGGCTTGACGCCGCGGCCGCCCGCGCCGAGACGCTGCGCATGCTGGAGCGCGTGCGCATTCCCGAGGCGCGCGCCATTCTGGACCGCTATCCGCACCAGCTGTCGGGCGGCATGCGCCAGCGCGTGATGATCGCGATGGCGCTGTCGTGCAAGCCGCAACTCTTGATCGCCGACGAGCCGACGACGGCGCTGGATGTCACGATCCAGGCGCAGATCCTGCAACTGATCCGCCAGCTCCAGGAAGAGATGGACATGGGCGTGATCTTCATCACGCACGACATGGGGGTGGTGGCGGAAGTGGCCGACCGCGTGCTGGTGATGTACCGGGGCGACAAGGTCGAAGAGGGCGGTTCGGACGAGATCTTTGCGCGTCCGCAGCATGCCTATACGCGGGCGCTGCTGTCGGCGGTACCGCGCCTGGGCGCGATGCAGGGCACGGACGAGCCGGCGCCGTTTCCGCTGTTAAAGGTGGACGAGGCAGCGCGCGTGCCGGATCCGGCCAAGCTGGTGGATACGCCGGTGGCCGCGCCATCGACGGTGCGGCGCGAGAACGGGCCGGTGCTGAAGGTGCGGGATCTGACGACCAGCTTTGACATTACCGGTGGCATTCTGGGCCGGGTGCAAAAGCGCGTGCATGCGGTCGAGAAGGTCAGCTTTGACCTGTATCCGGGCGAGACGCTGTCGCTGGTGGGCGAGTCGGGGTGCGGAAAGACGACGACTGGCCGTTCATTGCTGCAACTGGTCAAGAGCAAGAGCGGGTCGATCGAATTCGACGGCAAGAATATCGGTGCACTGCGCGGCAGCGCCATGCAGACGCTGCGCCAGCATATCCAGTTCATTTTCCAGGACCCGTTCGCATCGCTGGATCCGCGGATGACGGTGGGCTATTCGATCATGGAGCCGCTCTTGATCCACAAGGTGGCGCGCGGTAAAGCGGCGCAGGATCGGGTGCGGTGGCTGATGGACAAGTGCGGGTTGCTGCCGGAAATGATCGACCGCTATCCGCATGAGTT
>JAEYVD010000838.1 GCA_023432075.1 Pseudomonadota bacterium
GCCAGCAACCTGGCCAGCCGGGGCCGCGTCGGCGTGGCGCTGTATGAGTTTTTCCGCTTCGGCGTGAAGCAGGCGTGGGCCTGCCTCTTTGGCGGCCTGATGTGCGCGCTGCTGCTGGGCACGCACTGGTGGTATCCCAAGGATGCCGTCCTGGCGCGCTACGACTTCCTGACGCTTGCGGCGCTGGGCATCCAGGCTGCGTTGCTTGCGCTGCGCATGGAAACCTGGAGCGAGGCCCGCGTGATCCTGATGTTCCACGTGGTCGGCACCGGCATGGAAATCTTCAAGACCGCCGCCGGCTCGTGGATCTATCCGGAGCCGAGCGTGCTGCGCATCGGCGGCGTGCCGCTCTTCACGGGCTTCATGTATGCGGCGGTGGGCAGCTATCTCGCCCGCGTGTGGCGCCTCTTTGATTTCCGCTTTCGCGCGCATCCGCCGCTGGTCGCCACGGTGGTGCTGTCGGGGCTGATCTATCTGAACTTCTTTGCGCACCATTACGTCTGGGACTTCCGGTGGGTGCTGTTTGCGATGACGGCCGTGCTGTTCGCGCGCACGTGGGTGTATTTCCGTATCTGGCAGGTCTACCGGCGCATGCCGCTCCTGCTGGGTTTCTTGCTGGTGGCGCTCTTCATCTGGTTCGCCGAGAACATCGGCACCTTCGCCAATGCATGGCGCTATCCCAACCAGTCGCAGGCCTGGCAGGTGGTGTCCATCGCCAAGCTGGGCTCTTGGTTCCTGCTGATGATCATCAGCTACGTCATGGTCAGCGCCGTGAACCGGCCGCGGCCCATTGGCCAGGCCGATCTGCCCGCCGCCGCGGTGCAGGCGCCCGCTGCTAACGCGTCCCTTATTTCCTAAGCCTGCATTGGCTTGCACGAGATCGCTCAATCGGTGATAATCGAGAGCTTTCTTGCTCGACCACCCATGGTTTTTGGGTAGCGGGCTGCCCCTTGCGGCGAACGTCGATGATCCTTGATCCACCCATGATGGAAAGCGCGGGTGCAAGACGAACGGCCAGCAAGACATCCTCAAGGAGTTTTACCCATGCGTCACTACGAAGTAGTGTTTATCGTTCACCCCGACCAAAGCGAGCAAGTGCCCGCCATGGTCGAGCGTTACCAAGCGCTGGTCACGGGCCAAGGCGGCTCGATCCATCGCCTGGAAGACTGGGGCCGCCGTCAACTGGCCTACCCGATCCAGAAGCTCGTCAAGGCTCACTACGTCTGCCTGAACATCGAGTGCGGCCAAGCCACGCTGGATGAGCTGGAACACTCGTTCCGCTACAACGACGCCGTGCTGCGCCACCTGGTCATCAAGACCAAGAAGGCCCAGACCACCCCGTCGATCATGATGAAGTCGGTCGAGCGCGAAGAAGCCCGCAAGGCTTCGGCGGAAGCTGCCGCGGCTCAGGCCGAGTAAGCAGGCTCACGCAGAGCTCATAGCATCAAGTCCCCTCGGTGCCTGGCAGGATGAACAAGCTGGAACTCAGCGCCCGCGTTCTCGAATGCGAGCCTTTGCGCCACACGCCCGCCGGTCTGCCAGCGCTCGAAATGCTGCTGGCGCACGAGTCGGAGGTCATCGAA
This sequence comes from Pseudomonadota bacterium, assembly GCA_023432075.1. GTDB lineage: Bacteria > Pseudomonadota > Gammaproteobacteria > Burkholderiales > Burkholderiaceae_B > Achromobacter. The sequence continues at coordinate 1,584 of JAEYVD010000838.1, forward strand.
GCCGGCCACCCGCGCCGTGTCGAACTGACGATCGCCGCCGTGGCACTGGGAGATCTGGCGCTGCTGTTGAAGGACACCGCGTTAGGGTCCGAATTGCTGGTGCAGGGGTTTCTGGCCCCCGTCCGCAAGGACTCGGTGAAGATCAAGCTGCATCTGCAGCAGGCACGCAAGATCAAGGCAAGCGCCGGACGCGATCCGCAGGTGGCTTGAAGCGAATGAGACCCAGGGTGCGAGAGCGCCTTCTGAATACGGATAGGTTATGGGGAAGTGGGCAATGACCCAGTCCCCTCAAACATAAAGGCACATATCATGGCTTTCTTCGGAAAACGCAAAGAAAAACGCAAATTCACGCAGCAGAACCCGCTCTTCAAGCGTCGTAAGTTCTGCCGCTTTACCGCAGCCGGCGTCGAAGAGATCGACTACAAGGATCTGGACACCCTGCGCGACTTCGTGCAAGAAAACGGCAAGATCATCCCGGCTCGCCTGACCGGCACCAAGGCAATCTACCAGCGCCAGCTGGACACCGCCATCAAGCGCGCGCGCTTCCTGGCTCTGTTGCCTTACACCGACAACCACAACTAATCCGGGGCACTGAAATGCAAGTTATTCTGCTCGAAAAAGTCGTCAACCTGGGCAACCTGGGTGAAGTCGTGCGCGTGCGTGATGGCTACGCCCGCAACTTCCTGATTCCCCAGAAGAAGGCCCGTCGCGCAACCGACGCCGCCCTGAAGGAATTCGAAGCCCGCCGCGCCGAACTGGAAAAGGCCCAGGCTGAAAAGCTGGCCGCTTCCCAAGCGCTGGGCGAGCGCATGAACGGCTACCAGCTCAAGATCGTTCAGAAGGCCGGCGTCGACGGCCGTCTGTTCGGTTCGGTCACCAACGCCGACATCGCCGAAGGTCTGAAGAAGGCTTCCTTCGAAGCCGTCGAAAAGGCCCAGGTCCGTCTGCCCAATGGCCAGCTGAAGGCCATCGGCGAATACCCGGTCCAGGTCGCCCTGCACGCCGACGTCGTGGTCGACATCACGGTTCTGGTCGAAGGCGAACTGTCCTGATCCGGCAGTCGCGGTAAAAAGAAGCCGGCCCGCGTGCCGGCTTTTTTTCTTTTCGCAGCAATATGCCGATTTTCTGGTGAAGGGTGCGTGGCCCCGCCCCCTCGCTATACGCTGTCATTCCCGAGGACCTCTTGACTCATCCGCCTGTCCATCACAACGCCCCGCCCGGATTGCGAGCCTGGCTCGACAGCGTGGATGCGTCGCGTGAACCCTCGGTGCGTGATGTGACGATAGATGGCGTGCGCTGCATCATCAAGCGTCGCCGGCCCGGCATCCTGCAGGGCGTGAGCTATGTGCTGCGCTATGTGCGCGCCTTGTTTCTCGCCGTGGGCTGCAAGGTGTTCCTGGGCGAATTTCCGCGTCCCAGCGTGCTGTTGCGCAATGGCCTGGCCCACGAAGGGCAGCGTCTGGCGCAGTTGCTGGAAGCCGGCGCCCGTGTCCCCGAAGTGTGGTGGCGCGAGCAGAACCTGCTCGTGCTGGAATTCGTGGGCGAAGACCTGGCCGATCTCATCCGCAACGAAGACTCCACTTCGCGCTTGTGGCTCACGCGCGCTGCCGCGGCCGACCTGGCCGCTTTCCATGCCCGCGGCATGTGGCATGGCGGCGCGCAGATCCGCAACGTGACGCTGCGCGACGGCGAGATCTGGCGCATCGACTTCGAGGAAAACATCGGCGCGACGCTGTCGCGTCCGCTGGCGCAGGCGTACGACCTGTTCCAGATGCTGGCCTCGCTTGTCTCCTTGCGTAAACTGGACGACGCCGACGCCCGGACGCTGGGCAAGCTGGCGCTGGACGTCTACCTGGAGAGCAATCCGGATCCCGACGTGCGCGTCCGCTTGAGGCGCCTGGCGCGCGTGCTGTGCGGCATCGCCATGCCCTTGCGCCCGGTTCTTGCCCGTTTTCCCTCGCGCGATATCCAAGGGTTTTTCCGCGTCGCGGATATCCTGCAGCCGTTACTATTGAAGCCATGAACACACCCGCCGATTCCCAGCTCGAGTACCTGCGCGTCCCCCCCCATTCCATCGAGGCCGAGCAGTCGGTCCTGGGCGGACTGATGCTGGACAACGCAGCCTGGGACCGCATCGCGGACGTGCTCCTCGAAGAAGACTTCTACCGGCACGACCACCGGCTGATCTGGCACCACATTGCGCGCCTGATCGGCCTGGCGCGCCCGGCCGACGTCATCACCGTGCACGAGTCCCTCGTCAGCGCGGGCAAGGCCGAAGAGTCCGGCGGCCTGGCGTACCTGAATGCGCTGGCGCACAACACGCCGTCGGCCGCCAACATCCGCCGCTACGGCGAAATCGTGCGCGAGCGCGCCATGCTGCGCAAGCTGGTGTCGATCGCGGATGAAATCTCCTCGGCCGCCATGAATCCGCAGGGCAAGGAAGCGCGCCAACTGCTGGACGAGGCCGAATCCAAGGTATTCAAGATCGCCCAGGAAGGCGCGCGCGGCGCGGCGGGCTTCCAGGAGATCCAGCCGCTGCTGACGCAGGTGGTCGAGCGCATCGATGAGCTCTATCACCGCGAGAGCACGTCCGACGTGACGGGCGTGCCCACGGGCTTTACCGACCTGGACAAGATGACGTCCGGCATGCAGGGCGGCGACCTCATCATCGTGGCGGGACGCCCGTCGATGGGCAAGACCTCGTTCTCCATGAACATCGGCGAACACGTCGCCATCGAAGAGGGCCTGCCCGTGGCGGTGTTCTCCATGGAAATGGGTGCGGTGCAGCTGGCCATGCGTATGCTGGGTTCCGTGGGACTTCTGGACCAGCACCGCATGCGTACCGGCAAGCTGATCGCCGAAGACTGGCCGCGCGTCACCCACGCCGTGCAGCTCATGCAGGACGCGCAGGTCTACATCGACGAATCGCCCGCGCTCAGCCCCATGGAAGTGCGCGCCCGCGCGCGACGTCTGGCGCGCCAGTGCGGCCAGCTCGGTCTCATCATCATCGACTACCTGCAGCTCATGTCGGGCAACGGTTCCGGCGAAAACCGGGCCACCGAGGTGTCGGAAATCAGCCGCTCGCTCAAGGGTCTGGCCAAGGAACTGAACTGCCCGCTGATCGCGCTGTCGCAGCTGAACCGAAGCCTGGAGCAGCGCCCCAACAAGCGTCCCGTGATGAGCGACCTGCGTGAATCGGGGGCTATCGAACAGGATGCGGACGTGATCCTGTTCATCTATCGCGACGAGGTCTACAACCCGGATTCGCCGGACAAGGGCACGGCCGAGATCATCATCGGCAAGCAGCGTAACGGTCCCATCGGCACGGTGCGCCTGACGTTCCAGGGCTCCAGCACGCGCTTCCTGAACTTCTCCGGCGCGCA
>JAEYVD010000879.1 GCA_023432075.1 Pseudomonadota bacterium
GCAAGCTACAATAGCGGGCTTGGCCTATTGCGAAGGTGGCGAAATTGGTAGACGCACCAGGTTTAGGTCCTGACGCCGTAACAGGTGTAGGGGTTCGAGTCCCCTCCTTCGCACCATCAAACTTCCCACGTTTTCAGTGATTTAGGTTTCAGACCTATCATTTCAGGGATATTTGGCCAGATCTTCCGGCTCTCCCCCTTTTCCCCGGAGCCGTCTTCCGTCTTGCCGCCGTCCGCGAATCTGCACCCGGTACTGACGGTTATCGCGCGCCACTGAACCTGGCCCCACTGCGGGCCTTGTTGCGACGCGCGCATGTTTCGCGTTGAGCAGCCCGCCGCCTCAGGTGCCACCGCTGCACCCGCCCAACTTCCGACCCGTTCGTGAAAGAGCACGACATGCTATCCACACTGATATACCGCAGCCGTGCTGTCGGAACCATGAATGCGCAGGATCTGACCGATCTCTTGACGCCCGCCCGAGCGCGCAATGCCGCATTGGACGTGACCGGCATCCTGCTTTTTGACGGGGTGCATTTTGTGCAATTGCTCGAAGGCCCCGATGAAGCGGTATCCCGGCTGTTCGATACGATTCGGCGCGATGATGCCCATAAGAACGTGGTGCTGCTGATGCGGGACCAGGGCCCGGCGCGCCGATTCGGCGGGGATGCGATGGCCGTGCTCGACCTGCGCGAACTCCATCCGCAAGAGGTGGCCTCGCGCATTCTGGCCAAGATGACCGTTTCGGCTCGACTGGCGCGCAGAGACGACCGGGTCGTGAAGATTCTTGGCTGGTATGCCGCCGCGCGGGGGACCGACCATATCGTCGAAGGCGAGGATCCGGCCCACTGGCGGTTTGCGGCAAGCGGCGCCGCCCCAGTCCAGGAAGATCCCGCGGCGCCCGCCCGGGCGTATCCGTTTGCGCTGCAACCCATCGTCGATCCCATGCGGCGCGAGGTCACATCCTTCGAATTTCTGATCCGCGGCCAATCCGGAGAATCCCCCGAACAAATGTTCGCCAGTCTGGATCCCGCCGCGCGTTATCGCGTTGACCTGGAATCGAAAGCCTCGGCATTCGAACTGGCGCGGCGGTTGGGGCTGGCCAACGTGAAGCTGTCGGTCAATCTGCTGCCCATGTCGCTGATCGAAGCCCCTTCAGCGGTCAGCCGCCTGGTGGATCAGATTGCGGCCTGCGAGCTCTCGCCGCAGCACGTAATCGTGGAAATCACCGAACAGGAAGCCATCGAGCGCCCGCTCGCCTTCAGTGACGCCATCGCGCGGCTGCGCCGTGCGGGCATCGGTGTCGCGATCGATGATTTCGGGGCAGGGTTCGCGGGCCTGTCGCTGCTGGCCGAATTCCAGCCGGACAAGCTCAAGATCGACCGGCAGCTCATCCAGAACATTCATCTGGACGGGCCCCGGCAGGCGATCGTGTGCGGCATTGCGCGCGCTTGCAGCGCAATGGGCATCACGCCCGTTGCAGAGGGCGTGGAGCGAGTAGAGGAATGGTGCTGGCTCCAGGCGGCCGGAATTGAACGCTTCCAGGGCTATTTGTTCGCAAAGCCCGCGCTGAACGGGGTGCCCGACGTACGTTGGCCCGAACGCGTTCATCCAGGTTGACGCCTTCCGGTCATTGGTTTGGGGTCACGCCCGCACTTGCCGCTTGGCCGCCTTCGGCAGCCAGGCAGTAAACCAGGCCGCGGCAGCGAGCGCCGCCAGGATGACGACCGTGCCTGCGGTGGCGGTGAACGCCGGCACGTACATCATCGCCAGATCCGCGAGAACGATGACCATGAACGCACCTGCCCATGCCCAGGCGATCCGATCCGCCGTGCGCCGGAACGCGGGCAGGGCGGCAACTTCGGGCGACACGCGTTCCTTTGCGTACTGAAGCGTGAAGGGCCGGCCGGCAAAGATCGACCCCAGCACGATGGCCAGGAGGCCCGCGTCCACCAGCAGGCGCACGCTCAGCAAAGAGGGGCTGAATCCGGCGACGCGCGTGGCGAAGGCGAGTGCGCCGAACAGGATCAGCGAGCCCACTTCGAGCGTTTTGGGCGAAGCATGAAGAATGAACCGGTCCCGTATCACCAGAAGGGCGGAGACGGCCGTGGCCGCCACGAGAGCCGCGTGCGTGCCGATGCGGTGTTCCAGCAAGGCAAAGGCGATGAAGGGAACAAATGCGAGCAGCAGTTTCACGGTGTTCCTCCGTCGAGGGCGAGCCGCTGAAACATAGCACTCGCCGTTTTTTGCCGTCAACGAGCGGGGATGTCGGGACACTGAAAATCGTTCCTCGCATCGCCCATCTGCACGATCGCACGTCGCGCGCCGACGGGCTATTTTGACCACCACCTATGCGCCCGCCGCGCCGGGCATACAAGAATCGTCAAGATTATCAATTCTTGAATGTTGCCTTCCGCGCATGCCGATACCTTAAGGGCTTTCGATATCGAGGAGTGGTCATGTATTCACTACCCAAGCGTTGCGGCGCGGAGTTCTTTGGCACCTTCTGGCTCGTGCTGGGCGGATGCGGCGCGGCGGTGCTGGCGGCCGGATTTCCCCAATTGGGCATTGGATTCGCGGGCGTGGCGCTGGCCTTCGGCCTGACCGTCCTGACGATGGTGTTTGCGGTGGGTCACATCTCCGGGGGGCACTTCAATCCCGCCGTCACGGTGGGACTGGTGGCAGGCGGGCGCTTTCCCGCCAAGGAAATCCTGCCGTACGTCATCGTCCAGGTGCTGGGCGCGATTGCAGCAGCGGCCGTCCTGGCGTGCATTGCAAACGGCAAGCTGGGCTTTGACTTGCGGGCAAGCCATTTTGCCGCCAATGGTTATGGCGCCTATTCACCGGGCAAATACACATTGCTGTCCGCGCTGGTGACCGAAGTGGTGCTGACCGCCGGCTTTATCTTCGTGATTCTTGGGGCCACCAGCCGGCGTGCGCCCGCGGGCTTTGCGGCCATTCCCATCGGCTTTGCGCTGACGCTCATCCACCTCATCAGCATCCCGGTCACCAACACGTCGGTGAATCCCGCGCGCTCGACGGGGCCCGCACTCTTTGTCGGGGGCTGGGCGCTGGAGCAGTTGTGGCTATTCTGGGTGGCCCCCATCTTGGGCGCGATCATCGGCGCGGTGGCGTACCGGCTGGTCAGCGACCCGGCGCTCGAGCGGGCCTGACAAGCCCGATCCGCAACGCCCGCGTGTTTTCCGGCCCGTGCTGGCCGGAAAATGGGGCCGGGCAGATGGATGCCGCAGTAAGGCAGGTTGTACATTACGCACTATCAACTGCGTTACCTTTACAGGATTCCCATCATGACCGCCCCAGAAGTCGTAATTTCCCCCTCGATCGCCTGCGCGAACGACCGGCCTTTCGTGCTGTTCGGCGGCATCAATGTCCTGGAATCCAAGGAACTGGCGCTGCGCGCCTGCGAGGAATACCAACGCGTGACGCGCAAACTGGGCATTCCTTACGTGTTCAAGGCCTCATTCGACAAGGCCAACCGTTCGTCCATCCATTCGTATCGCGGTCCGGGTCTTGAAGAAGGCATGAAGATCTTCGAAGCCGTGAAAAAGGAGTTCGGCGTGCCGGTCATTACCGACGTGCACGAGCCCTGGCAGGCCGCGCCGGTCGCCGAAGTAGCCGACATCCTGCAGCTGCCCGCGTTTCTGGCCCGCCAGACCGATCTGGTCGTCGCGTTGGCCAAGACGCAGCGCGTGGTCAACATCAAGAAGCCGCAGTTCCTCAGCCCGACGCAGATGCTCAATATCGTCGAAAAGTTCACCGAGGCCGGCAACGACAAGCTGATTCTCTGCGACCGCGGCACGAGCTTCGGTTACGACAACCTGGTCGTCGACATGCTGGGCTTTGGCGTGATGAAAAAAGTGTCCGGCAATCGTCCGCTGATCTTCGACGTGACCCATGCGCTGCAGCAGCGATCCGCGCTGGACGCCGCATCGGGCGGCCGCCGCGAACAGGTGGCCGAACTGGCGCGCGCCGGCATGGCGGTCGGACTGGCGGGCCTTTTCCTGGAAGCCCACCCCGATCCCAAGAACGCAAAGTGCGACGGCCCCAGCGCCTTGCCGCTGGACAAGCTCGAGCCCTTCCTTACGCAACTCAAGCAGCTTGACGACCTGGTGAAGTCCTTTGCGCCCATCGATATCGAGCCCTGACACTGGCGCGGTCATGCCGCGGACGCCAAGCTGTTATACGATCCAGGCCACACATTAGGGAGGCCTGGATGTCTTTGTATGTGATCGTCGCCGTACGCAAAGAGGCCGTCAGCGGCCATATCGCCTACGTGCGCTGGGGGCAGGCCGTGCGCGGCGTTCCCGGGTGGATCTCGGAGCCCACCACGGCGGCGGCCTCTGAAGTCATTGAGATCCTGAAGGAAGGCGCCGAGGTCGAGACGGCGATCAGCGTGGACGGCCTGACCGTTGCTTCGCGCGCGGTGCGCGTGCTGGTCGATGACCGTGGCCGAGAGCATCTCGCGTCCGTGCCGGCGCCCAGTTCCACCCTGCACACGCTGTTCGACCTGCCGGAATTCTGACCGGCCCCGCTGCCTTAGCGGCGGCCTTCGGCGAAATTGCGCAACGCGTCGCCGGCCATCCGATAGCGCACCCATTCGTCCTGGGGCAGGGCGCCAATGGATTGATAGAAATCGATGGCGGGCTGGTTCCAGTCCAGCACGCTCCATTCCAGCCGCCCGCAATCGTTGGCCACGGCCTCGCGCGCCAGGTGGCGCAGCAGATCGCGTCCCGCGCCAATGCCACGGTGCTCGGGCGTGACGTACAGATCCTCCAGGTAGATGCCGTTCTTTCCAAGCCAGGTGGAGTAGCTGTAGAAATACACGGCGTAGCCGATGGCCTTGCCGTCCACCAGGCACATCAAGGCGCGTGCCGGCGCGCCTTCGGCAAACAAGGTGCGCTCGACATCTTCGGTGCTGGCGATCACCTCGTGGGCGGCGCGTTCGTAGATGGCCAGTTCGGTGATGAAGGCATGGATCTGGGCCGCGTCGGAAGGCAAGGCCGGGCGAATTTCGATATTCACTGAGATTTCCTGTTTGCTGGGATGGCTATCCTACTCTTTCTTTGCGCGGCGGGCATGCGCAGTCGTCGGGATTACCCTTGTTGCGCGCCGAGCCTGCCAGCGCGACGCTTTAACGGGATTGCACCCAGAGTCCGGACGCGTGCTCACGAAGGATGCCTTCAATGCCCGAGACTGCTCCTGCCGCCGCTCAACAGCCCCCGCCGGCCCGCCGTGGCCGCCGCATTTCCTGGATCTGGCTGGTGCCGATCATCGCGGCGTTGGGCGGCTTGCTGCTCGTGCTGAAGGTCTGGATGGATGCCGGTCCGCAGGCCTCGATCAGCTTCCAGACGGCTGAAGGACTTGAGGCCGGCAAGACGCAGGTCCGCTACAAGGAAGTGAACGTCGGCCTTGTGGAGCGCGTGGCGCTCAACGCAGACCGGACTGGCGTGGTTGCGACGGTGCGGCTCAACAAGGACGCGGCGGGCCTGCTGCAAGAGGGCACTTTGTTTTGGGTGGTGCGGCCCCGGCTCACCCTCAGTGGCGTATCCGGCTTGGGCACCTTGCTGTCCGGGGCATACATCGGCCTGGATCCGGCTGGCCTGCATGGCAGGGCCGATCCCGGCAAGGCCACCAAATTCGCGTTCGTCGGCCTGGAGGTCCCGCCCGAGGTGACGCAGGACCGGCCCGGCAAGCGCTTCACGCTCAAAGGCCACGACCTGGGATCGCTCGATATCGGGTCCCCGGTCTATTACCGGCGGATCGCGGTGGGACAGGTCGTGAGCTACCGGTTGGACAGCACCGGCAAGGGGGTGGACATACAGGTGTTCGTGGATGCTCCGAACGATGCCTACGTCAACGAAGGCACGCGCTTCTGGAACGCCAGCGGGGTGGATTTTTCGGTGGATGCCAGAGGTCTGGAAGTGCGGTCGCAGTCGCTGCTGTCGGTGATCGTGGGCGGCGTCGCTTTCGATTCGATCGAGGCCCGCCATCATGCCGCGGCCAAGCCGGACGCCTCGTTCGTCATTTACGCCTCGGAAACCGCTGCACGGGCGCAGCCGGATGGCGTGCCGTTGCATATCCGCATGCGGTTTGACCAGTCCGTGCGGGGGCTGTCCGTCGGTGCCCCGATCGATGCGTTTGGCGCGTCGGTCGGGCAAGTCGACGCCATCGGGCTGGAACTGGACCGGACCACCAATCAGTTCTATGCGTTGGTGGATGCCACCCTGTATCCGGAGCGGCTGGGCGCGAAGACGTTCGAAGAGATCCGCGAGTATTCCGGATCGTCGCTGGAACATCCCAGCGGCAAGCTGATGGCGGCCATGATCGAGCAGGGACTGCGTGCGCAATTGCGCATCGGCAACCTGCTGACGGGCCAGTTGTACATTGCGATGGCGGTGTTTCCGGATGCCTCGCCCGTCACGTTCAAAATGGAAGAGGCGCCCTTCATTCCCACGGTGCCGAACAACCTGGATCAGCTGCAACTGCAACTGAACGCCATCCTGACCAAGATCGAAAAGATCCCGCTGGAAGGCTTGGGCGCCGAACTCGGCAACCTCCTGCAGGGCACCTCCAGGCTGGTCAAGCGGTTGGACACGCAGCTTGCGCCTGAAGCGTCCGCGATGCTGCGCCAGGCCAGCCGATCCCTGGGCGCCGTGGGCGGGCTGCTGAGTCCCGATGCGGGCTTGCCGGTCAACACGGGCGTGTTGCTGCAGGAACTGGCCCGCACGGCACGGTCGTTGCGCGAGTTGGCCGATTACCTCCAAGCCCATCCGGGGTCGCTGTTGCGAGGGCGCGCGCCGGATCCGGTGACGGGGCGGGCGCCAGCTCGTTAAATGTCGCCGCGTTCATCAGGCACGACACTTGCTGCACGCAGCACCGGGGGCGCCTGACGAAAGCGGATCGAGCGGCGCCGCGTAAGAGGGGAGACTTAGCATGGACCATAGTGAAATGATGGCGCGCATGATCACCTTGCCGGTGGCGCCGGGCAGGTTTGACGGCTGGGATGGCGTGCTTTCCACCTTGGCCGACTGCCTGTTGCAAGTGCAGGGCAAGCTATCGGACGCCGACGTGAAGCGGTTTCTGGATGTCGGCGCGCTGGTGTATCGCACCTGCTGTCAGGACGAAGCGCGCCAGCGCTGGACGGCCGAGGAGCTGGCGGCCTATCACCGCAAGGCGCCTGTCGACGCCTGAGGCGCGCGCTTCTCGCGCCGCCGGGTCAGAAAAGACACTGTCTCAGCGCAAAAGTCCGTCCGAAGGCGCGGACTTCGTCGCCGTCCACGGACGCCGACACATCCCAATGCTCACCGCGCGTGACCAGGATGGACTGGCTGGAAAAGGCATGCCGCAGCGCAAACTGCCAGAAAGCGCCTTCCGACCCCTCGGGCGCCAGATCGTGGGGGCCGATCTGCAGGCGCGTCGGCCGGGGCGTGGCGCCCAATGACCATTTCAGGGCAATCACCAGGAACGCGAAACGCGCGGACGTCGTGGCGGGCTGGATGCATAGAACTCGGATCTTCTCGCTCATGGCCGTGACCCTGGCTGAACAGACCAGCCCAGCGTAGCAAACGCCGTGCCGCGGCTCCATACCGCGTTTGGTCGACTCGACGCGCGGCGGCGCCTGCGCTTCGTCGTGCAGGGCGCGGTTGCTAGAATGGCCTGCCGTTCCACGCCAGACTGCACAGGAGAAGCCCATGTCCCGAGTCGTCGTCAATCCCGATACGGTATTCAATTCCGTGCAGTACGGTTTCAGCCAGGCGGTCATCGTGACCGGACAACGCCGCATGCTGCTGTCCGGCCAGGTCGGCGTCGATGCCAACGAACGCACGGTCGGACCCGGGCTGCAGGTGCAGACCGAAGCGGCGCTGGACAACATCGAACGAGTCCTGGCGGCTGCGGGCGGCAATCTGACGCAGGTCATCATGCTGCGCATCTACATTTGCAACACGGTCAGCACCGAACAAGAGGTCGTGGCGCAGGCGCTACGGGACCGCTTCAAGGTCGATCCGCCGCCGTCATCGTGGATCATCGTCAGCGGGTTGTCGTTGCCGGAATGGTTGATCGAGATCGAAGCGGAAGCGATGTTCGATTGAGCCGCCCGCCCGCCTAGGGCGCCGCCCCGCGCCATGGCGGCGCGGCAAAGGCCGCGCGCAGCATTGCCAGAAATCCCGCCGTGCGAGCGGACAGTTCTTGCCGTGATTTCACCAGCGCCACCACATTCGCGTCGGGCAGGCTCCACCCACCCAGCAACGGGACCAGCGCGCCGGCACGCAGGTGCGCGGCCACATCCCATTCCGATCGTGCAACGATGCCGTGTCCGTCCAGCGCCCACGCCAGCGCCGTGGCCCCTGCGTTGCAGGACAACACTGGGGCGATACGAACCCCAACTGCCGCGCCCCGCGCGCGCCTGAACCGCCACAGGGTCACGTCTTCTTCGTTTTCGCGCAGGGCGATGCAGTCATGGTCGCGCAGGTCTTCAGGCATGGCGGGCGCGCCGCGACGCTTCACATACGCGGGCGACGCGCACAGCATGCGCCGGTTCGGCGCCAGCGGGTGCGCGACAAGGGTGGAGTCGCGCAATTCGCCAATGTGCACCATGACGTCCCAGTTGTCCGACGCCAGGCGGGGAGGGCCGTCCGACAGCGTCAGGCTGGCCGTTACGTTTTCGCTGCGCGAACGGAAGTCCGCCACCAGGGGGGCGATGTAGCGCTGGCCGAAGCCCAGCGGCGCCACCACCCGCAGATGCCCCGCCACGACGCCGCGTCTGCCCGCAAGCTCGTCTGCGAGCTCGGTCAGGTCATTACTGATCTGCCCCGCACGCACGGCCAGCAGACGGCCCTCTTCGGTCAGGGCGATGCCACGGGCCGACCGGTTGACCAGTCTCACGCCCAGCCGCTTTTCCAGCGCGTTGAGCCGCTGGGTCACGGCCGGCGGCGTCACATCCAGCGAACGCGCGGCCTGCGCCAGCGATCCGGCAGTGGAAAGGTACAGGAAAAAGCGCAGGTCCTCGGTCGTAATCATTCAGGTTGGTATTAATGAGATATTAAGTTTGAGTTAAACATGGGATGGGGCGTGCGCGCCATACTTCGTGCTGATCCCGGCGGGCCAGCCGTGCCCGCCTCTCATTTCTCAAGAGATTCCCATGACCCTGGAAAACGCCGCGCCCACGCTGGATTCCCTGGAAACCCCCTGCCTGCTGCTGGACGAAACGCGCATGACGCGAAACATCGGCCGGCTCAACGCCCTGATGGCCGGCCACGGCGTCCAGTTGCGTCCCCATCTGAAAACGCCCAAGTCCATCGAGGTCGCGCGTCGTCTCATGGCGACCCCTCAGGGCTCGGCCGCAGTCTCCACGCTGCAGGAGGCCGAGCAATTCGCGGCCGCGGGCGTCACCGATCTGCTGTATGCCGTCGGCGTGTCGCCGTCGAAACTCGACCGCGTTCTGGCCTTGCGCCAGCGCGGCGTCGACCTGACGGTGGTGGTTGACAGCATCGAGGCCGCGCGGGCGGTCTCGGCGCGTTCCAAGGCCGCTGGCGATGCCATCCCCGCGCTCATCGAAATCGATTGCGACGGCCACCGCGCCGGCGTGCAGCCCACGGACGCCGATCAGCTGCTGGCCATCGCGCGCGTGCTCCACGAAGAGGGCGCCTGTCTGCGTGGCGTCATGACGCACGCGGGCGAATCGTATGGTTGCCGTAGCGTCGAGGCGATTGCCGACATGGCCGAACAGGAGCGCTGGGCCGCCGTCAGGTGCGCGCAGGCGATCCGCGAGGCCGGCTTGCCTTGCCCGGTGGTCAGCGTCGGTTCCACGCCGACCGCGCACTTTGCGCGCAACCTGGATGGCGTGACGGAAGTGCGCGCTGGCGTTTACGTCTTCTTCGATCTGGTGATGGCCGGTCTGGGCGTGTGCAGTGTGGACGACATTGCCGCCACGGTTCTGACCACGGTCATCGGCCATCAGCCCGAGAAGGGCTGGATCCTGGTGGACGCCGGATGGATGGCCATGTCACGGGATCGGGGCACGGCCAAACAGCCGGTGGACCAGCTGTACGGCCTGGTGTGCGATGTGGACGGCAAGGTGTACCCGGACGTGCTGCTGGCCGAAACCAACCAGGAGCAGGGCATCATCAAGGTGCGCCCCGGCAGCCACGCGGTCCTGCCCAATCTGCCGATTGGCGCCAAGGTGCGTATCGTGCCGAACCACGCTTGCGCGACGTGCGCTCAGCACGATGCCTACGAGGTCGTGCGTTCCGGGGAGCCAGGCGTGGTGGCGCACTGGGAACGCTTCCGTGGCTGGTAAGCCGCGCATCATCAAGGACGCTCGCATGGACTTCATCCAAACGCCTGACGCCACCCCGCCCGCGGGCCATTACTCGCAGGCGGTTCACGCCAACGGCTTCATCTTCGTCTCGGGGCAGTTGGGCTTTTTGCCACCGGCGGGTCCCGGTGTGCGCCCCGTCCTGGCGGCGGATGCGGCTGGCCAGACGCGGCAGGCGCTGCGCAGCGTGGGGGCAATCCTGGACGCTGCCGGTTCCTCGCTCTCGTCGGTGGTCAACGTCACGGTCTACATCCCGGACGTCAGCCTGTGGGATGAGGTCAACGCGGTGTACGAGGCGTGCTTTGGCAGCCATCGGCCAGCCCGCGCCATCGTGCCCACGCGAGAACTGCACTACGGCGCGTTGGTGGAAATCAGCGTGGTGGCGGTGGCCTGATCGGGGTTTGCGGCCGGGCGGGGGGCGAAGGGCGCCAGGCAGGCGCCGCCTATAATGCGTGCGCCTCAATGCCCTTGGCGGAGACCGTTCCCATGCACTACGAGTATCTGTTCTGGTCCATGGCGGCCATGGTGGCCGCCGCACTTGCCGGCGGCGCCTTGTGCGGCCGCCTGCGAACGGTCAAGCAGCTGCTGATCGGCCTGCTCGCGTGGTCGGCGCTGATCTTCGTGGCGGTGCTGGTGCTGGCGCGGCTGGGGGGATTCGATGAACTGGCGGCGATGCTTTCGATCGCCGCCTTCATGTTCAGCCTGGTGATCGGCGCTGCGGCGGCGCTGCTGACGCGGCGCATCCTGCAGCGACGGAAAATGGCTCAATCATTGGGCTAAGCCACGCGGATCGCCCGGCTGCGCCTTTCGGCGCGGCGACTCATTCTTCGGCGTCGAAATCCTCGTCGTCCTCGTCGTCCTCGTCCTGCTCAAGGGCGTCGTAGCCCTTCCACGTGATGCGCCAGCGCGTTGCGCCGGCGGTCGCCGCGGTCTCGCTGATCTGCTTGACCAGGCCGGCATCTTCCAGCAGGTCCAGATGATGCGCGATGAGCTGCAGGCCTTGCTCTTCGGGGTGCGGCGCCAGGGCGGCGTTCTTGATGTCGTGCGTGCTCTGTTTGGGGCCGGGGGCGGCGCGCAGGGCGCCCAGAATCGTGACGACCAGATCGAAATCGCGTTGCATGATGTCCACCATGTTGGGATGAAAGAACACGAAGACGATAGCAGACTTCCGCTGCAGCAATAGGACAGCGCGCGCGCCTGCGTTACAGTCCGGGGTTCTTGCTAAATCACATCGAAAACACCATGAAAAAACCCGCAGAACGGGATTGTCTGGCGGTCGTCCCAGGCTACACAGGCCAGTCCGCCAAGCTGTTCCTCTCGCGCGGCGAGGATGAGCGCATCGACGGCGTGACCGTGTACGACCTGCTCGGACACGTCAAGCAGCAGGGCGATGCCGAGGCCGCCGCGGCCTGGGTGGGCGAATGGCTCGCCCAGGAAGCCGACAACCGCAAGGCGCGCCGCACTCAGCTACAGGCCCAATTGTTCCTCTGCAAGCTGGCCGCCGACGAGAAGACGGCGTTTCTGGCCGCGCAGAAGCCGCTGGCCCGTGTGCTGGCCGAAGCTGGGGTGCGCTGCCGCACCGTGGCGGCCACTTCCGGGGCTGCTCGCCAGTCGCTTGGCCCCAGCGTCAAGAAACGTTAGCCTAAGGCTGTTATAGTCGCGCCTGGGCGTGCGTGTGCACCTGTGAGGTGCGTGCCCAGGCGGGTTCAGCCCGCAAATCAAGGAAGATGGAAATGGAAATACTCAG
>JAEYVD010000033.1 GCA_023432075.1 Pseudomonadota bacterium
ATGTCGCCGGCGGGGTAGCGGCGGCCCACCCAGTCGTCCAGGTCGGCGCGGCGCTGTTCGGCCACGATCTCGCCGCTGTCGTCGGGATGGAAGCGATACGCCATCACCCGGTCAAAGCCCGTGGCGCGCTGCACTTCGCGCACCATGCTGTCCAGGAGCGAGGGAATGTCGCGCTGCCGGCGCACGCGCTCGATGCTGCGGTAGATACGCTCGGGTGCGGCAATGCCGACGCCGTCGGCGCGTCGCTCAAGTTCGACAATTGTCAGTCCATCGACATTGCGATGGCCGATCACATCATAGGTGGCGCGATCCAGCGTGATGGTCAGCGGATCGAAAATGGGGTCAGGATTGCCTAGCCACGTGGACAGGCAGTAAGCCAGGCCGGGCGGCAACGCCTCGGGCGCGCAGGGCTGATCCAGCGTCAGGCAGGTGTCGAGCAGTTGGGCGGCATTTTCACTGGCATAGCGCAGCGTGCCGTCCATGTCGAACGCGAGCAGCGCACCCAGCGGCTGGATGGCGCCCGGAATATGTATCGGTTCGCTATCGCAATTGGCGAGAGTGAGTTGGGGGTAGGATTCTGTGGGCGCATTCATGCGAGTGAGGTACCGTGGACGCGCGGATGTAGTGCCATTATGTCAAAGATATTGTGAGAATGTGTGCATTTGCTGCCCCCTACCTTCCGGAGTTCGCATGGCCCGTTTGCCCTACGCTGATTTGACTCATCCCGAAGCACGGCCCCTGGTGGAACGCATCGTCGCGCAGCGAGGCAGTGTGCTGCATCTGTATCAGATGCTGCTGCACAGTCCTGCCGTGGCCGGCGGCTGGCTGAACTACCTGACCTCGATCCGGCAGCTCAGCACGTTGCCCGGCGATCTGCGAGAGCTGGTCATCATGCGGGTGGCGTCCGTCAACGGTGCGCCCTACGAGGCCGACCAGCATGCGCCGATTGCGTTGAAGGAAGGCGTGTCCCAAGCGCAGCTCGATGCGCTGGATGCCTGGGAAACCTCGGATCTGTTCAGCGAACGCGAAAAGGCGGTGCTGGCCTACACGGATGCCATGACGCGTCACGTGCAGGTTCCGCAGGCGGTGTTCGACGCCGCGCGGGCGGCCATGGGGTCGGAAAAACTGGTGGTCGAGCTGACGGCGACAATCGCCGCATACAACATGGTATCGCGGTTCCTGGAAGCGCTGCAGGTGCACTCCCACGACCACCGGTAGGAAAGGGCGCGCGGCAGGCCGCCGCGCGCCACGCTGACTCAGCCTCGCTGCGCGTCGATCAGGGCGTCCAGCTTGATGGCATCGGCCACAAACAGCCGGATGCCTTCGGACAATTTTTCGCTGGCCATCGCGTCGTCATTGAGCAGCGTGCGGAACGTGACTTCGTCCGCGCCGATGCGTGCGATGTCGCCGCGCGCGTCGCCCGCGCGAAGCTGCGCCGGGGCATCGCCCTCGGTGGACGCCAGCTTGTTCAGCAGGTCCGGGCTGATCGTCAGCAGGTCGCAGCCGGACAAGGCAAGGATCTGCCCGACGTTGCGAAAGCTCGCGCCCATGATCTCCGTGGGGATCTCAAAGTGCTTGTAATAGCGATAGATATTGGTGACGGATTGAACGCCGGGATCGCGTGCCCCGACATTATTCTCTTCGCCCCACGACGCTCCGGCCGATTTCTTGTGCCACTCGTAGATGCGGCCCACGAACGGGGAGATGAGCTGCACGCGCGCATCGGCGCAGGCGACCGCCTGGGGCAGCGAGAACAGCAGGGTCAGGTTGCAGCGGATGCCTTCGGACTGCAGGACGCGCGCGGCCTGGATGCCTTCCCAGGTGGAGGCGATCTTGATCAGCACTCGCTCGCGCGGGATGCCGGCGGCTTCGTACAGGGCGATCAGGCCACGGGCGCGCTCGATGGTGGCGCGGGTGTCGAACGACAGGCGGGCGTCCACTTCGGTGGACACGCGGCCCGGCACGATGTCCAGAATTGCGCGGCCGAAGGCGACCAATAGGCGATCCATGAGCTCGGCAGTCGAGGCGCCACGGTGTTCCCGCGCGGTTTTTTCCAGCAGCGGGCGGTAGGCGTCCTGCTGCACGGCCTTCAGAATGAGGGACGGGTTGGTGGTCGCGTCGGTGGGGCGCAACGCCTTCATGGCTTCGAAATCGCCGGTGTCGGCAACAACGGTGGTGTGATCACGCAGGGCGTCAAGTTGGCTGGGCATGGACTTATACGACTCGCAGCAGGCTAAGGTTGAAGGTGCTGCTAGCGTATCACCGACGCTGCCGCGCCGCTGTCCCCCGCAAGGCCGAGGGCGCTCATGGAATGCCGCGCAACGGCGCGGCAAAACAGCCGAAAACACCGATTTCGGCCTTATTTGGCGCGGTTCTCCGGGAAAAACGGCCGGTCAAGGTATAATCCGAAGGTTTGATTATCGATTCTAAAACCGGGGTTTACTGTGCTGCCGCAACTCTTTCCCGAGGGGATCAACCGCTTCCCTCCTGCAATTCTGGCTCTGGCGGACGGTACCATTTTTCGAGGCGTGTCGATCGGTGCGCCTGGCCATACCGTCGCCGAAGTGGTGTTCAACACCGCGATGACCGGGTACCAGGAAATTCTCACCGATCCCAGCTATAGCGGCCAGATCGTCACGCTGACCTATCCGCATATCGGCAACACCGGCGTCAACGCCGAAGACGTGGAGTCCAATCGCGTCTATGCCGCCGGCCTGGTGGTACGCGACTGCCCCGCGCGCGTGTCGAACTTCCGTTCCACGCAATCCTTGCCTGACTACCTGAACGAGCAGGGCATCGTTGCCATTTCCGGCATCGACACCCGCAAGCTCACGCGCATCCTGCGCGAAAAGGGCGCCCAGGGCGCGTGCATCCTCGTGGGTTCCGACGCCGAGCGCGCCGTTGAACTCGCCCGCGGCTTTCCCGGCATGGCCGGCCAGGATCTGGCCAAGGTCGTGTCCATCAAGGAAAGCACCGGCTGGACCCAAGGCACCTGGCAACTCGAAGGTGGGTTTACGTCGCCCGACCAATCCAAGTTCCACGTGGTCGCCTACGACTACGGCGTGAAGAGCAACATCCTGCGTCTCCTGGCCGACCGCGGCTGCCGCATCACGCTGGTGCCGGCCCAGACCAGCGCCGAAGACGTCTTCAAGCTCAATCCCGACGGCGTGTTCCTGTCCAACGGCCCCGGCGACCCCGAGCCCTGCGACTACGCCATCGACGCCACCCGCGCCTTCCTGGACAAGAAGCTGCCGGTGTTCGGCATCTGCCTGGGTCACCAGATCATGGGCCTGGCGGTCGGCGGCAAGACCGTCAAGATGAAGACGGGCCATCACGGCGCCAACCACCCCGTGCAGGACCTGGCGTCCAAGCGCGTGTTCATCACCAGTCAGAACCACGGTTTTGGGGTCGACGCAGCCAGCCTGCCCGCCAACGCGCGCGTGACGCACGTGTCGCTGTTCGACGGCACGCTGCAAGGCTTCGAGCTCACCGACCGCCCGGCCTTCTGCTTCCAGGGTCACCCCGAAGCCAGCCCGGGTCCGCACGACATCCTCGAGCTGTTCGACAAGTTCATCAGCCTGATGTCCGGCCAAAAGTAAAGATTGCATCATGCCCAAGCGTACAGACCTAAAAAGCATTCTCATCATCGGCGCCGGCCCCATCATCATCGGGCAGGCCTGCGAATTCGACTACTCCGGCGCGCAAGCTTGCAAGGCGCTCAAGGCCGAGGGTTATCGCACCATCCTGGTGAACAGCAACCCGGCCACGATCATGACGGACCCGGAAACGGCCGACGTCACCTACATCGAGCCCATCACCTGGCAAGCCGTCGAAAAGATCATCGAGCGTGAAAAGCCCGATGCGCTCTTGCCCACGATGGG
>JAEYVD010000174.1 GCA_023432075.1 Pseudomonadota bacterium
TAGACGCGGCGCACGGGGAACAGCGCGGCGCTGCCGGCAACGGGGACCGCGACGGGCGGCTGGGGAGGCAAAACGTAGTCCATGAGCTATCAACCTATGACAAATACGTGACCGGAATATCCGGGAAAAATGTTACCCCGACGCCGCGCGCGCTTGGCATGCCCTGTGCCCCCGCGATGGGGCGTTGTTGTTGTTGGGCGGCCGGGCGTTTGAAAAAGCACTCGCGAGTGTAGACCTTTTTGCGGCTATTGCGAGGACCGCACGGAACGGGCGCCTGCAAGACAACGGCGCGGCGGCGACAGGCCACGGGCCGTCGCGGCCGCGCCGCCGGTAGGCGCCGGCCGGCAAGATGCCGGCTGGCGTGTAGCCCGATCAGCCCTTGGTGTAGCGCTCGGCGCTGCGCACGATTTCCTCGTGAGCGGCGTCCACGCCCTTCCAGCCCTTGACCTTGACCCACTTGCCCTTTTCCAGGTCCTTGTAGTGCTCGAAGAAATGCTGGATGCGGGAGATGTCTTCCGCGGGCAGATCCTCGTAGGACTTGATGTTGCGGTACGGGGGGTAGAGCTTTTCGATCGGCACGGCCAGCAGCTTGGCGTCGCCGCCCGACTCGTCGTCCATTTCCAGCACGCCGATGGCGCGGCAGCGCACGACGGCGCCGATCTGGATGGGGAACGGGGTCAGGACCAGCACGTCCGCGGGGTCGCCGTCTTCGGACAGGGTCTGGGGGATATAGCCGTAGTTGCACGGGTAGTGCATGGCCGTCAGCATGAAGCGGTCAACGAAGATTGCACCGGAATCCTTGTCGACCTCGTACTTCACCGGGTCGGCGTTCATGGGGATTTCGATGATGACGTTGAAGTCTTCCGGCAGCTTCTTGCCAGGGGAGACGCGATCAAGACTCATGGTTCAACCTTGTTTGTCTGAAAGGATATTCAAATCGAGCCGTCGTCCTTGAACGGCGGCTTGGTGGTCGGCACGGGCGCCGCGGGCGGCACAGGCTTGGGCGCAGGCACGGCCGGCGCCGGCGCGTACGTGGGCACGGGCTCGTCGAACGCCGCTGCCGGAATGGGCGCGCTGTCGAAGTACTCGTCGATGTCGGACGTTCCGCGAGCCAGCGGCGCGTCTTCGGGCGCCAGGGCGCGGTCTTGCTGCGCCTTGCTGGCGCGGGCATCCGGATCCAATACGTAGTCCGAAGCGGATGCGGCAGCCGGCGGCAAGGCCGGGTAATCGCCACCGGTGTCCGCATCGCTGTCCGTGTCCGACAGGCCGACGGCATAGCCGCCTTCGGCATCGACGCGATACGGGTCCGAGCCCGTGTCCGCGGCGGGAAGCGCCGCATCCGAGGCCAGCACCGGCAGGGCCATGCTGGCGGCGGTAGCCAGGCGCCAATGGCGCACGGCATCGACCGGACGGTCCAGGCGATCGTACAGGCTGCCCAGCAACGCGTGCGTCTGCGCATCGCTGCGCCGCGCAAGGCTGCGCAATAGATAGCGTTCGGCCTGGCCCCAAAGCTGGCCATTCAGGCACAGCATGCCCAGGGCGGTCAGCAGGTCCGGATCGGTCGGGCGTTGATGCAGCCAGGTTTCGGCCTTGGCCAGGCGCCGCGACACCTGGTCGGCTTCGCAGCGCGCGTAGGCCGCCACCAGGGCAGGATTGAACTTGACCGCGATGGCCGATTCCAGGACGCGCGCCGCTTCGTTGGCTTCGCCGGCGGCTTCGAATGCCGCCGCGCCCGCCAGGGCGATTTCCGGCAGCAGGCGCTCTTCGGCCTTGAGGTCTTTCCAGATGGGGCGCCAGGCATCGTTGGCCGCGGCGGCGCGCAAGCGCGCGGCGCCTGCGGCGTCGATCAGGGCGTCGGCTTCGGGGCGGCCCAGCGCATTGCGGCGCAACAGCCCGCGCGCCAGCGTGAAGACCTGTTCCTGGTGATTCAAGGCCGTATGCGCGCGCAGCAGCAGGCGCATGGTGTGCAGATGGCGCGCACCGCCGTCAGCCAGCGGGCCCAGTACAGTCAGCGCCCGTTCCGCGCGGCCCTGATCAAGCAGCATGTCGGCCGAGACGGTAGCGGTGGCTTCAATGAGACCGGGCTCGGTGCCTGCCTGCTCTTGCGCCGTGGCCAGCAGACGGTCGCGCCGGTCGAATTCGCCAAGGCCGTGGGCGGCGCGTGCAGCCGACAGTGCCGCCAGAACACGCCGCGTGCGGACCTTGGTCTGGTCCAGGAGCTTGGTCAGGTCTTTTTCGGCGTGGGCGTAGCGGCCTTCGAGCAAGCCAATCCAGCCGCGCTCGAGCAGTTCGTGATCGCGCGCCTGGGCGCGCCAGCCGCGCCAGGCCCGGACGCGATCGGGTATGGCGAGCAGCCAGGCCAGGAACCGCAGGCCCACGTACAGGATGATGAATGTGGCGACGATGAGCAGGACGGCGAGCGTCAGCGACATCTCGATGCGCCACGGCCACACCAGAAGCAGCACGTTGCCCGCGTGCGAGCGCAGGACCACCGCCAGGGCGACGGCGACGACGGCGAGCA
>JAEYVD010000179.1 GCA_023432075.1 Pseudomonadota bacterium
AGCCGCCGCTGGACGTGGTGGTGCGCACCGAGGACTCGCTGATGACGATGTCGGCCAGCGTGCGGGCCTGCTGGTTCTCGATCATCTGCGCGGTGTAGTTGGTGGTGCTGAACGGCACGTCCATGACGTCGCCCGTGCCCAGCACGCCCAGGCCGCCGCCGCGCGCCACCTGGCCGCCCGCGAAGGGCGCGGGCAGGGTGGGATCGGCGGCCGAGGCGGTAACCGTGACGGCGGGCAGTTGCGTCGTGGCGATGCCCGCGCCGGCCGGGCGGTCCAGCACATAGCTGCCGTTGGATTGCGGCAGCACGCGGATACCGGTGCCTGCCAGCAGGGTGTCCAGCCCGCCGCGCACGCCGTAGGTGCCTCGCAGCCCATTGCTTTGCAGGCCGGCCGTCACATCGGGCCGGAACGACAGCACGATGCCGGCTTCACGTCCGAAGCGGCCCAGCGCGTCCTCAAGCGTCCCCGCGGGAATGTCGTAGCTGCGCGTGGCGGCGGCCTGCGCGTGGGCGGCGGTGGGGACGGCCAGTGCGGGCGTCGCAAGCAGCGTGGCGGTGGCGATGCGGCCCGCCAGGCGCGCCGTGGCTGCGCGGCGCAGGATACGGGAGGACTGGCGCTTGGGCGCCCGGACGTGATTCATGAACTGGCCTTTCAGAGAGGTGAGGTTGCTGTGTGCTCACCCTCCTTGACCCCTCAGATCGAAAAACGGATCAGCTTTTTTGTAACAGTGACGAAGGGCGCGCCGTGTCTGGGCCGGCGATGAGATGCAGGCGGCGGCCGCGCCAACGCCGCGTCTCGGTTTCCACGCGGATGTCCAGCGTGGCGCTGAGCGCGGCCAGCACCTTGTCCACGTCGTTGACGGGAAAGGAACCGGACAGCAGCCGGTCCGCCACGGCCGGATCGCAACTCAGCGTGTCGCGGCAATAGCGGCCAAGTTCGGCAATGAAGTCCGCCAGGCGCATCCCGCGCGCCACGATGAAGCCGTCTTTCCAGGCGATCTGGTTGGTTTCGGCGGCGGCCGGCTGCGCGACATCACGCGACGAGTAATGGGCGCGCAGCCCGGCCTGCAACGTCAGTCCGTGCGCGGCGTCATCGCGCGGCCGGATCTGGACGGCGCCTTCGAACACGCTGACCTCGGTCGAGGTGTCCAGCAGCCGCACGGCGTATTCGGTGCCCAGCGCGCGTGCGGTGCCGTGCGCGGTCTCGACCAGGAAGGGCCGGTGGGGTTCGCCTGGCTCTTGGGCAGTGGTGATCAGGATTTCGCCCGCGATGAGCGCCACGCGCCGCAAGCCCGCGCTGTAGCGCACGTCGATGGCGCTGTTGGTATTCAGCACCACGCGGGTGCCGTCCGGCAGCGTCAGGCTGCGGTGTTCGCCGATGGCGGTGCGGTGGTCTGAAGTCCACGTGCGCCACGGCGCGCTCTGTCCGACGCCCCAGGCTGCGCCGCTGGTGATCGCCAGGACGCTCACGGCCTTCAACGCGCGCCGGCGCTGGGCGCAGGCGGGGGCAGCCAGCGCTGCCTGCGCGATGGCCGAGTGTCCGGGACCAGCCAACGGCTGCAGGCGGCCTTGCACGGATTCGATGCGCAGCCACGCGCGTTCGTGGTCGGGGTGCGCGGCGCGCCAGGAGGCCCATTCGCGCACCGTTTCCGGCGCGACGGGGTCGCCTTGCAATTCCACCAGCCATTCCAGCGCGCGTTGCGCGACGGCGGGCGATACGGCAGAGGCGTCGCGGGTGGCGCCGTACCAGGGCGAGGCGGACATGCGCCGGCTCATCCGGTAAACGACAGATCGGCGAAGCAGCAGCGCTGCAAGGCCTTGACGAGATAGCGCTTGACCGTGGGAACCGAAATGCCCAGCGCGTCAGCCACCTGGGCATGGGTGTGCCCGTCCAGCTGCGACAGCAGAAATGCCTGCCGAACGATGGCGGGCAGCCCGTCCAGCAGACGGTCCAGCTCCAGCAGGGTTTCCAGCACGATGGCCCGGTCCTCCGGCGACCAGTGCACCGCCTGCGGGGCCTGGGCCAGCGCCTCCAGATAGGCGCGCTCCAGTTTCTCGCGGCGCCAGTGGTTGGACACGAGATGCTGGGCGACGGTGGTAAGAAATGCGCGCGGTTCGGTCAGCGTGGCGGGGATCCGGTCGCTGCTCAGAAGGCGGATGAAGGTGTCGTGCGCCAGGTCTTCCGCTTGATCCGCGTTGCCCAGGCGGCGGCGCAACCATCCTCTTAGCCAGGAGTGGTGGTCGCTATAAAGCGTTTCGATGGAGGAGGGGAAGGCGCATCCCGGCGTACTCAAGATCCAACCTTTTGATCAAGCCGCCGGCGCCTCGCAGTCGGAGGCGGGACAACTGCTCATGCGATTTACGGGAAATAGTAATTGTTATTATTACCGATTCCAAGCAGGGCTTGTCAAATTGTTGCCGGGCGCGGGCGGCCGGGCGTTGCCCGTAGGCGTCAGATATGAGCGGCCGGATAGGTGGTTCTGAAACCGAGTGGCGGAATCGGTGGTTCTGAAACCGAGTGGCGGCCTCGGTTTCAGAACCGGTGGGGCATTGGGCTATTGCGGCATGGTGCCGGGGCCGAGCGCCGCGCAGTGATCGTAGATGGCGCCCGGCCGGGTGAACCAGATCTTGTCGCGCTCGGGGTGTTCGACGATGTACTTCAGCGCACGGCGCAAGGCCCGCAGGCGGTAAGGCTGGCCGACGATCATGGTGTGCAGCGCAATGCCGCAGACCAGAGGCTGCCTGGCCGATTGCGCCAGCATTTCGTCGAACTGATCGATGATCATCTGTTCAAAGTCCACGGCGGAATGGCGGCGCACCAGCATCTGCGGCGAGTCGTTGATCTCCAGCGGATAGGGCACGGACATCAACGGGCCTTGTTGCGTGCTCATCCACACCGGCTGGTCGTCGGCGGGCCAATCCATGACGAACTTGTAGCCGGTTTCCACCAGCAGTTCCGGTGTCTGGTGGCTTTGCGACATCCATGGTCCCATCCAGCCGCGAACATCCTGGCCGGTGTGCGTCTTGATGGCATCGCGCACCTCCAGCAGCAGGCGGCGTTCGTCGGCCGGCCAGAGATGCCCTTGGGCTTCGGCATTGGTCCGGCCATGGCCGATGATCTCATCGCCCCGCGCAAGCAGGCGTTCGGCGATCTGCGGCGCGTAGTCAAAGACCACGGTGTTGAGCAAATGGGCGGCCGGCAGCTCAAGCTCATCGAACAGATCCAGCAGGCGCCAGACGCCGACCCGGTTCCCATAATCTCGCCAGGCGAACGCGCGTACATCCGGCTGCGGCAGCTCGGCGCCAAGATTGTGTCCCCGGCCGGCGCCGAAGGCGAAATGCTCGATGTTCAGGCCCAGGTAAACCGCCAGGCGTTTGCCTTGCGGCCAGTTGTAGTTGCTGCGTTCTGGAATCGCGCTATAGGGATAGCGGTCGTGATACGGAAGAAGCATGATGGTGTCCTGTGTTAAACGCCTAGAAAGGCAGTCTGTACCTTGGGGTCTTCGAGCAGGGCATCAGAAGCGTCGTCATAGACTTTCTCGCCCAATTGCAGAATGGCGGTCCGGCTGGCGACGCGCATCGCCCAGTTGGCGTTCTGTTCCGCCAGCACAAAGCTCAGGCCTTCGCGAGCCTGGATCTCGAGCAGAATGTCGCCAATGCGCTCGACGACAATAGGCGCCAGCCCCAAAGAGGGCTCATCCAGAAGGAACAATCTTGGTCCGCTCATCAGCGCACGGCCGATGGCCAGCATTTGCTGTTCGCCACCGGACAGGCTACCCGCAGCCTGGCGGGCGCGTTCCTTCAGGCGCGGGAAATAGCCGTAAATCTCGGTCATGCGCTGCGTGGCGCGTTCACGGCCCCGGCCGAACGCGCCCATCTTCAGGTTTTCGGCCACCGTCAGCGACGGAAACACGCGCCGTCCCTCCGGCGAGAACCCAATGCCCAGCTTGACCCCTTCCGAGGCCGGCAGTGTCTTGATGCTGCGGCCTTCCCAGAGAA
>JAEYVD010000190.1 GCA_023432075.1 Pseudomonadota bacterium
CGCGCGCACGCGCGCGCCGAGCGTCGTCCGGAGCACGAGCTGCACCCACGCGCCGCGACATGACGCCCAAGATCTCGCAGGGCGTCACCACCGTCGTCACCGGCAACTGCGGCATCAGCCTGGCGCCGCTGGCCCACGCCCACGCCAGCCCGCCCGCGCCGCTGGACCTGCTGGACGAAGGCGGCTCCTACCGCTTCGAACGCTTCTCCGACTACCTGGACGCGCTGCGCGCCACGCCCGCCGCCGTCAATGCCGCCTGCATGGTCGGCCATTCGACGCTGCGCGCGGCCGTCATGGCCGACCTGCAACGCGCAGCCACGCCCGGCGAAGTGCAGGCCATGCAATCGCTGGCCGACGATGCGCTGGCCAGCGGCGCCATCGGCATCTCCACCGGCACGTTCTATCCGCCGGCGGCCCAGGCCACCACCGAGGAGATCATCGAGGTCTGCCGGCCGCTCAACACGCACGGCGGCATCTACGCCACGCACATGCGCGACGAAGGCGAACACATCGTGCAAGCGCTGGAAGAGACCTTCCGCATCGGCCGCGAACTGGACGTGCCCGTCGTGATCTCGCATCACAAGGTCATGGGCCAGCCCAACTTCGGGCGGTCCGCCGAAACCCTGCCGCTGATCGAAGCCGCGATGGCCAAGCAGGATGTCTCGCTGGACGCCTACCCCTACGTGGCCGGATCCACGATGCTCAAGCAGGACCGCGTCCTGCTGGCCGGCCGCACCATCATCACCTGGTGCAAGCCGTATCCGGAGCTGAGCGGCCGCGACCTGGACGAAGTGGCCGCCGAGCGCGGCAAGTCCAAGTACGACGTCGTCCCGGACCTGCAGCCGGCCGGCGCCATCTACTTCATGATGGACGAGCCCGACGTGCAGCGCATCCTCAAGTTCGGCCCGACCATGATCGGCTCGGATGGCCTGCCCCACGACGAGCGCCCGCATCCCCGGCTGTGGGGCACCTTCCCGCGCGTGCTGGGCCATTACGCCCGCGACCTGGGCCTGTTCCCGCTGGAAACCGCCGTCTGGAAGATGACGGGCCTGACCGCCGCCAAGTTCGGGCTGGCCGAGCGCGGGCAGGTGCAGCCCGGCTACTTTGCCGACCTCGTCGTTTTCGACCCGGCCACCGTGGCGGACGCCGCTACCTTCGAACGCCCCACCGAACGTGCGGCCGGCATCCACTCGGTCTACGTCAATGGCGCGCCCGTCTGGGAGGAGCAGGCCTTCACCGGCCAGCACGCCGGCCGCGTCCTGGCCCGGACGGCCGCCGGGAGCGCCGCATGAGCGCCCGCAAGCTGCATTTGGCCGTCGCGCAGTTGGGCCCCGTCCAGCGCAGCGACACCCGCGTGCAGGTCGTGCGCCGTCTGATCGACCTGCTGGAAGACGCCCACAGCCGCGGCGCCGCCTGGGTGACGTTTCCGGAACTGGCCCTGACCACCTTCTTTCCGCGCTGGTCCCTGGACGATCCCCGCGAAGTGCAGGAATTCTTCGAGACCGAGATGCCGGGCCCGCTGACCCGCCCCCTGTTCGACGCGGCGCGCGACAAGGGCATCGGTTTTTACCTGGGTTACGCCGAGCTCGCGGACGGCGCGCAGTACAACACCAGCATCCTGGTGGGCCGGGACGGGCAGATCGTGGGCAAGTACCGCAAGATCCACATCCCTGGCGACGCGCAGGCAGTCGACGGCGCGCCCTTGCAGCACCTGGAAAAAAAGTACTTCGCCGTCGGCGACCTGGGATTTCCCGTGTGGCAGACCCCGGACGCCGCCATCGGCATGTGCATCTGCAACGACCGGCGCTGGCCCGAGACGTTTCGCGTCATGGGCCTGCAGGGCGTGGAGGTCGTCATGGCCGGCTACAACACCCCGTCCGGCTACGTGCAATGGAACGAGCCGATCCACCTGCGTATGCACCACCACCTGCTGTCGCTGCAGGCCGGCGCCTACCAGAACGCCTGCTGGGTGGCGGCAGCAGCCAAGGCTGGCGTCGAGGAAGGCAATCCGATGATCGGCGGATCCTGCATCGTCGCCCCCACCGGGGAAATCATGGTGCGCACCTTTTCCGAGGACGACGAGGTCATCAATTTCGTCTGCGACCTATCGGTGTCGGATCACTACCGCGCCAACATCTTCAACTTCGCCGCCCACCGCCGGCCCGGGCACTACCGGATGATCGTCGAACGCACCGGCGCCCAGCCGCCCGCCTGAACCGGCCCACCCCTTACAATCCGGCTACACGCGGCGGGGCTTGCGGGCCCTGCCCCAGCCTTCAACCCTATCAGCCAGACCGCTACATGGCCCCAACCGGCAACACATCCCCGCCTGAAATCGTGGGCAAGGAAGAAATGGGCGCCCGCCTGCGCGCCGAGCGCAAGGCCAGGAAAATGACCTTGCAGGCGCTGTCCAAGGCCAGCGGCATCGCGGTATCGACCCTATCGAAGGCTGAACTCGGCCAGATCGCCCTCAGCTACGAGAAATTCGCCGCCCTGGCCCGCGCGCTCGACATCGACATGACCCGCATGTTCATGCTGCGCGACGCCGCCCAGGCAGCGGTCGCCCCCACCTTCGTCAAGAACCGGCTCAGCGACGCCCGCGACTACATCACCGAGAACTATCACTACCGCCTGCTGATGGGCGAATACCCCGGCAAGAAGATGCTGCCGATGGTCGCCATGATCGATTCGCGCAAAGTCGTGGAGTTTGAAGACTACATCCGCCATCCCGGGCAGGAATTCGTCGTGGTGTTGTCGGGAAAGGTGCGAATCCAGTTCGAAAACGGCGACAGCGTCGTGCTGAACCGCCTGGAATCGGCGTACTTCGACAGCAGCATCGGCCACGTGTATCTGTCCCTGAGCAGGAAGCCGGCAGAGGTGCTGGCGGTGTGCAGCGACATGGAGGATGTGCCGGAGCGTTTGAAGAGCGCATGAGGGCGCGCAGCTGCGCGCCCTCTCATTTCGGCGGAGAGGCGCCCTGGGGCGTCGTGCCGGAATCCGCTGCAGGCACGAGCATCTTGCTTGCTTCGTGCGACAGGTCTACTCCCGTTTTGTCCGGCGGCAGCAAGCCCCAATGGTAGCGGGCCACGCGCGGCAGACCGCCCAGACACGCGTTTACCGACTTCGTTCCGCTCAAGTCCAGGACATTGATCCGCAGCCGAGGCTTTTCCTCGACGAGCTGTGCGGCAACCGCGCAAATATCCTGGCCGCACTCGTCCGGCCCACCCAAGAACATGAACACCAGGGCATCGCGCTTGACGCCATCCACGGAAGCTGCCGCGGTTCTCAACCCTTCGGACAGCGCCGCCTTGCCCGCGCCTTGCGTGGACTTCACCGCCTCCAGCAGCTTTGCTCGATTCTCCGCTTGAAAAACGCCCTGGCGCAGGGGGGTTCCGCATTGCAATGCAGGAAACGTCACCAGTTGCGTGTTCGTGACGGCGGGCAGGCGGTCGACGATCCCGCGTATCTCGTGACGACCGATGACAAGCCGCGCAGGCCCGCCAGTCTTTGTAGGCGCGGCCTGCATGCGCGACGCCGTTTCCAGCACGAGCACCAGCTCCGCGGGCCATTCGGGATCGCGAACGGGTTCCTCTTCCGGCGGGGGCTTCGGTGCAGGCACGGCTGCGACGACCGGAGCTGGCGCCTGCCCCATCCACCACCACGCGGCAGCCAGGAGCATCGCAAGGACGAGCAGCGCTCCCGCCGCCAACCACCGCCAGGGCGCGGCGGACTTAACCGGCGGCTCGGCGACAGCGGGTTGCGCGGGCGGCGCTTCGTGCAAACGCATCAGCAGCCGCCCGTCCACG
The DNA here is from genome assembly GCA_023432075.1 of Pseudomonadota bacterium. Lineage (GTDB taxonomy): Bacteria > Pseudomonadota > Gammaproteobacteria > Burkholderiales > Burkholderiaceae_B > Achromobacter. Next base: position 3,807 of record JAEYVD010000190.1, read on the forward strand.
CTATACAGCTTGTCCGGATCAGGAGGGGTCCGCAGCGCCTCGATCCGCAACGCCTGGTCGTTCATCCCACGCGCGCGCATGGCCTCTGCCAGGCCACCCAGGGTGGCGACATGCGCTTCATAGGCGCGAAGCAGCGCGTGCTGGGCGTCAGCAGACAGAGCGGCATACGGTGTCACCGCCCCCTGCTGAGAGGTCCACCACTCGAGGACGCCGTCCGCGCCAAGCCGGGGCATGGCATAGGCCGCCGCCACGCCCGGCGCGAAATGCTTGCGGATCAGCTCGATCGGCTCGCCGTAGGCGCCGGCCAGTGACGCCTCCGACATATTCCCTCGCGGGTCCCGCATGAAGCGTTGCATGGCGTAGTCTCGAAGGTTGCGCTTACGGTGGTTATCAGGGAACGAGGTTTAGGCTCTTTTGCAGCCTGAGCACCTCGGCCTGCTTGGTCTTGATCTGCGCTTCCAGGGCAGCATCCGAAGCATTGACGTTGATGGGCGTCTTCAGTGCACGTTCCGACTGCGCCAGCTGACGCTTGAGCTCCTCGCTGTCTTTCGACTTTGCCCTCGCCTGGTCCAGCAGCTTCTGGACCGATGCAGACAGCGCATTACGCGCCTTGGTCTTTTCCGCCAATGACTTTCCGATTGACGCCCGTTGCGCCTCCAGATCGGCTAACACCTGCTTGGCTTGCGCATTTTCGGCTTGAGCCGCCCGCACGTCGTCCTCGCGCTGCGCCACGTGTTTGCCATAGCCTCCGCCCACGTCGCAATTCATTTTTGTGATGAAGCCGGCGTTCGTGTTCGACGGGTCACAATCAGCAGCCGTCGTGGCGCAACCGGCCAGAACGACCAGCGCCAGGATCGGAGCTGCCCGCGCAATTCGCGTCGTCAAGCGCTTCATGCCTTTGTCTCCCCAAGATCGATGGCGCCGCGCAATGCGAAGTAGCTGTCCGCCTCTTTGTTGAGCTTCGCAATCTTGCTCTCCAGCACGGCCAATTCCTTCTGCATTTCCTTGGTGTCCTTCGCGCTGCCACCGGCTTGCACGCTCGCCTGTCGATACTGTTCCGCGACGCCCTTCATTCGATCGATGTCGCTCTTGATGACCCCAATGTTGGCGTCGATCTGGGCAAGTTCTTTCCGAGCGGCGCCCTGGTCGGCGGACTTCGCCGCGATCTCGGATTTCAGTTGGGCGAGCTTTTTCTTGTCGTCGGCCATCACGGCCACGATGGAATTGCTTCGATCCTGGACCTTTTGCGTATCGGTCTTGATGTCGTCGCCCATCGCCTTGAGCTGATCCGAGGTGTTCTTGTACTGACTGCGGCGAACATCCAGATAGTAGTTCGCACCCAATGCCACGCCGCAAGCCGCCACGGCGCCCACGACCGCACCCGCTGCTTTGTTTTTCCCGCCCGCCAGCAGGCCGACGGCCACCCCGGCCGCCGCGCCCATCATGCAGGCCTCCAGGCCCGACTGGCTGAAGAACTTGGCATCACTGCCCTGCGTCAGACGCGGATCGGGCTTTACGCCATTGTTGAGAAGGGAGCTGCCCGTGCTGGCGCACCCGCTGATCCCCAAAGAACAGACCATCATCAGCACGACCGGAATGCGATTCCATTTTTTTGCAAATAAAGCCATGAGAACTCCTTGATTGTTATTTGTTGACTGCCATGCACGAATCCAGCCACGCCGAGCGGTCGATCTTCTTATTGCTCAGGTATGCCTTCTGTTGCGACCAATAGGTCGTCAAGTAGGGGCGCAGCCCGTTGAGCTGCTTGTTCTGCTCGAACATCTTGTCCAGGACCGGCACCTGCTTGGTCAGGTTGTCCCCGCCGTACAGCGTGGCCGCGTCGACAAGGCTGCTGGCGTAGTACTGCGTGACGCCCTCCACCCGGCGCTCGTGGCTGGCAAGCAGCTGCTTGCGGCGCTCGCAGGTGGCGTCGGAGTTGCCGTCTTCGCAGTTGGACTTGTAGACACTGCGCAGCAGATTGCGATGCTCGCCGTCGTCCTTGAGCTTGGTGCACAGGAATGCGCCGAGGTTCAGACTGGCGCGTATGGCCTGGTCGCGCGCCTCTTCCTGCTGCTGGTTGCTCGCGCGCAGCTTGCCTTCCAGGCCAGCCAGCTGGTCCTTCAGTTTCTTATCCGTGACCGTGCCTGCCAGCGTGTTCAACTCCTTGACCGCTGAAGCTCCCTTCTTGGACGCGTCCGATGAAACTTGGCCGTCTCCAAGCTTGCTATAGCTTTCTTCAAGCGCCTTGACGTGGTTGGCGCTCGTCATCTCGCGCGAAGCGATCACCCATCGCAGACCCACTGTCTTGTCTTTGACCTCGCCGTTCTCGTCGTAGAGATTCCCCTCGCGCCGCAGCGCGGCACGAAGCTCCGATTCCGGCTGCATGAAGTCGGACCCGCGAATGACAAAACTGCCGGCCGAGCCGTTCTGGCGATCGAACTTGTTCAGCCGAAATGCATCAAGCGTCATCTCTGAGACGTTGCCCAGCATGTCGTGCAGGCCCAGCGGGTTCGGATGAAGCACGCCGATACGGTTGATCTTGCTGTTCGACGATTGCGTGCCGCCGAACCATTCATAATCGTTGATCTTTCCATCGGGCATCGGATAGCGCGCCTCCGCGAACTCCGCGGCATTGACGTTGATGCCACCCCGCGCCGCAAATTCCCATTCGACCTCGGTGGGCAGGCGCACGAATCCTGAGATCTTGTCTTCCTGGGGCAGCAGACCCTTGGCATGCTGCCGCAGCCAGATGTTGTACAGATGGGCAGCCCGCATCGCGTCGAACCAGTTCGCCCCGGTAATGGGAAACCGGCCATCGCCGGCCTGTGGATCCGGGCACTTGGCCGAATCGCCGTTCGCGAGCGTAGCCAGAGCAAGATACTGACTGGTGGTCAGCTCATACTTTGCCATCAGGTAATAGCTGGATCGGGACTTTTTGTCAGCCGAGGTTTCGGTAAATCCGCCTGCGATGTACGCCGGCCTGCTCTTTTCAATAAAAGAGTAGGCGCCCCCTTCCTGTCCCACCTGAATGGGAAGATCGGCAAGCGGTCCACCCACCGGCACGACGATCTTCCGGAAGACGATGGCGCCATTGCACGGCAGCGGCAACTCGATGTCGCCGCTATCTGGCTTGGGGTTATAGAAGCGCGCATCCCACTTCGCGGTTGGCGCTGTCGCTTCCGCGGCAACAGCCGCTTGGCTAGAGGGCAACGCTAGCAGGACAAGTACGGCGCATCGGCCCAGCAGTTCAGATTTCACGCAAACTCTCCGCGGGTTGAATTCGTTTGGCGTTCGCCGCGCCGATCATCGACGCCAGCAGCGCTACACCAAGGGCAAGCATGAACGCCATGCCGCCATGCAGCGGCGTGATCCGGCAGGCAAACTGACCCGCCGCTCGGACGCCGCCCAACATGTTGTTGAATACCGCGCTGCCCGTGAAGTAAATGGCGAGACCTGCGCCCATCGCCACGACGGTCAGAACGATTGCCTGCACCGCGAGCAGAACGGCGACGTCCCGGCTACGCAGCCCCAACAGGCGCAGCGTCGAGATGTCGCGCCGCTTGCGCCGGACACTGGCCAGAAAAGCGCCCACCAAGGCCGCCACGCACCCTGCAACCGCGGTGACGGAAATCACACCGAACACGGTCGTCAGAAGGTGGTTGATGGCCTTGACGTTGCGTATGTCGGCCAGACGGCTGCTGGTTTCGATACGGCGGTCGTTAAAGCGCTTCTCCAGGCCTTCCACGGCGTCCAGATCCTTCGCATACACGCGAGCACGTGCGAAGCGCACTTTCGCGGCGTCCACGTCATTGCCGTCCGCAGCCCCGAGGGTAGCGACGGCATAACCGTCGCGGTACCACTCCATGTCGCGCAACAGGGCGGGTTGCACGAATGCGGCAGCGCGCTCGTAGGCGGAACCTGGCAGCACGGCCAGGACCGTGAGCTCGACCACGGCGCGCTGATCCACGCCATTAAGGCGGCGTGCGATCTGCATGCGCAGTACATCTCCTGAAGCGGCTTTCAAGCGTTGTGCGGCCTGTGCGCTGAAGATCACGCCAAACGGTGGCAAGGCGTGAACGTCCACACCGCTCATCAGCGGATCGCCGAGGGCCGTGGGCAGGACTTCCACGTTCTCCAGAAAGTTCGTGGCGCTACGGATGAAGTCCGCCTGCGTATTCAAGGAACGCGTCATGCCCACCGTGAAGCCGACACCAGGCTGGCCTGCCAGGTCGTCAATCCAAGCCTGGTCATAGCTGCCGCTGGTGAGCATCCGGATTTCCAGATTGCGCGGGTCACGCATCAACTCGTCCTGCATGGTGCTCACAACCCCATGCTTCAGCCCGAACAGCAGCAGCAGTGGCGCGATCACCGCCACGAGCGTGGCGATCATGCAGAGCGAGACCAGTCGGTCGTGCCACAGGTCCCTGATTGCCAGCCGAGATATCTGCCAGGTGCGCATCAAGATCCCTCGCGCAAACCGAAGACGCTCAAGCCAGGCTCCAGCTCCGCCGTCAGACAAGGCAGCCCAAACTGGCGGACCAGGTCCCAATCGTGCGAGACGACGAGGGTAGCCATGTTTTCGTCGCGCGCCAGGTCGAGGAAAAGCTGAAAGAGCTTGCGCGCGTTATCTGGATCCAGCGCAGACGTGGGCTCATCGGCCAACAGCACATCCGGATCGTGTGAAAGTGCCCGCACCACCGCGACGCGCTGCCGCTCGCCGATGGACAATTGGGAAGGCCGCTTCTCAAGCAGGCCGTCAAGTGCGAGCACTTCGATTGCATGACGGACGCGCGCGCTGTGCGCGGGCAGGCCAAGAAGCTGGCGCGGCAAAACGATGTTTTCCAGCACCGTCAGGTAAGGCAGCAGCCCGCCGGTCTGCAGCACGAAGCCGATTCTGGACGCACGCACGGCCGCCAGCGCGGACTCGTCATCGCGCATCATCAACGCGGCCACGCCACGCTGGTCGCCAAGCGTATAGGTCTGAATCTGCACCGGTGACAAAAGCAGGCCGATACCTTCCAACAGCGTGCTCTTTCCGCATCCGCTGCCGCCCACGACCGCCATCACCTCGCCGCGCGCGAGGCGTAATCGCGGAAGCCGAACCTCGTAGGTGGAATCGCCCTGCCCTCGCCGCAACCGCAAGTCATCAATAGCCAGCATCATCCAACCGCTCAGGGCATCATTTCCAGAGGCACGGGGTAGACGAAATCTCGGGGATCACTGTTTGGCGCAAGCGATACCCAGCGATCGACATCGGCGTTGTAGACCTGATAATGTCGCAGCTTTGTGGACAGATTTCGGATGAACTTTTCCTGGGCCAAGCCGTCCCAGCTCTTCCAGGTCGCCTCGTCCAGATTGAGGACCTCGCTCTGATAGGGCAGTCCCTCCAGGTATTCGGCCATGAATCCCATTTCCGCCAGCTTCTTGTCGGACTTCTGCAACTGATTGGGATCAGCGCCCATCGTGGCCGCGACCTTGCGCAATTGGTTGAACATGTCGGTCGGTGAAATCAGGCCTTGATTGGCCGCGTCGACGATCTTCTTCATGATGTCGTTCAGATCGCTAAGCTGCCCCTTCGTCAGCAGCACACGCACATCAGTCGTTGGCACGGTCTGCTTGATCAAGTCGCGATCGCTGATCCATGCCTCGAACACCGGCGGCGCCTTGGCGCCGATCCGTTCGCCGAGGTAGGCCAGTTTCATCGCATTGCCAATGAGCTCGGCGTCCTGGAGCATCTTGTCGCCGGCATTGGCGGGCTTCTTGCCCGGGTCCGTGGCGTTGGCCGCGCTGCCCACCGCATCTTCGCCCTGATAGGCCGACTTCACTTGCTGGGTAATCGCTTCCGACAAGGCATCCACCTTCTTGCCAAACTCGTTCACGTCGCCCGCATTCACCGGGTAGTACAGGGATAAGTTGCTGCCGCCGTATGTCGAGAGGTTGCGATACTGTGCCTCGGCATTGGCATGGTTCTTGGAACCGGAGGGCGTCTTCAGGTGCAACGTGTAGATCGCAACGCCAGGCTTGGCAGCCTCCAATCGGACTTGGCTCGCGCTCATGCCCGTGGAGGACAATTTGTCGCCACCATCGATAGCGCCGGCATCGGTGATCAGCACAACATATCGCGCGCCGTACGGACGCCAGTCGATGCTGTTGATGGCGTCCATGACACCTGCGTACGAATCCTCGTCAAACAGGCTGCTGGACACCTTGGCCTGCTTCAGTTCCGCCACCTTGGCCATGAAGTCCGCCCCGTCCTTGATCTTGTTCGGGTCTGCGTAGATCTTGCTCACGTACTCCAGACCCGGCACCGCCTTGGTGCTGGAACGGAATGCCACCAGGCCGAACTTGACCTTGTCGCCCAGCTTTTCCGCTTCGACTTTTGCGTAGACCTTGCGAACGGCTTCGCGCGTGCGCTCGATGTAAGGATCCATCGAAATGGTGGAATCGATGACAAAGACGACCGCAGAACTGAATTCCTTGATCTGCTTGGTGCGTTCCTCTTCGGTCGATTGGTCTCGGCTGCCCGATCCCGAATTCACAGGATCCGCCGCGCTGACAGACGCCACGTTGAGCACGCGCACGCGCATGTTTTGTTCCGTCATCACCTCTTCGCCGCTGAGGATGGGCAGCAGGTAGAAGTTCTTGGCCATATCGACGAACAGCTCGGGCTCTTGCGCCACGACGCCCGGGGCTTTGCCCGACGTCTTGAGTTGCTGTCGCGCGGGCGCGATCTTCTCAACGGGATCGATCGCGTTGAGCACCGAATCGAGCGCCGACCGGTCATTGAAGAACAAGGTGCGATCCCGGCCGGCTGGGTTGGTGAAAGCCAGCGACATCTGCATTTTCCAGTCCACCGTGCAGGCCCGGTCAAGCCAGCCCAGCGTCTTTCCGAATGAGTCGGGCCCAACCTGCACCCAGCGCTTTCCGCCCGCCTCCTGATTCGCGTAGACATAGAAGCGGCTGAAGGTGGCTTGGATCGCGCCCGGCTTTCCTTCCGGGGTCTCGTGCAGCTGGCAGCCCGGCGTAGTTAGCACGCGCTGGTAAAGCGTCTTCTTGCCTTCCTGCAACAGGGGCGCCGCGGCGTGGACCGCGAAGGACATACCGACCAGACCGATTGCCGCAACGATCTTTCTCATTTCGGCAACTCCTTCAGGCGCGCTTGCGCTAGCGCATTACCCTTGTCCTTCTCCAGCACTGCTTGGTACCAGTACGTAGCGGTTGCGGCATCTGCCTTGAAGCAGGCATTGTCCTTGTAGGTCGCGGGGTCGTATTCCTGTGCATAGGCCAGGGCGATCTGCGCATCACCTGCTTGCGCGCGGTTAGCGTAGAGCCGCTGTGCGATCGAGCACTTGCCTGCGTCTCGCGCGGACTGGATGATCGACAACATCGCTGCGGAATCCTTGACGTCCCGCACGCAGTCCTGCACGAAGACCATTTCGGAGGCGGTACCCATGCTGTCCTTCGAGCAAGCGGCTGCAGAAGCCGCCGGCGCGGCCGCCGGGACGTCCGCTTTCGGTGTTGGCTCGGGCGCGTCGCCCTTCTTGAGGAAGAACCAGGCGGCCAGGCCGGCCGCAACCAGAAGCACCAGCACGGCAGCGACGATGGCAGCCACCGGCTTGGATTTACGCGCTTCGGGCAGCGCAGGTTCAGGCCGGCCCATCGGTTCGGCAGGCTCGACTGCCAGCGGCGGGGCTGCCGGCTCGGACGGCGTTGGCTGCTGGGCGGCCGCTACATTGACGACTTCCGCCTGCGCAGGCGCTTCGCCCGCCGCGGTCGACGGCGTTACATCATTTGGAACGGGACGAACCGGATAGCGCGCCACGCTACCGTCCGGCTTGCGCGTTTCGATCAGGAACTGGGAATTACGCTTCGCCTCGAGCATCGCGTCCACAATCGAAGGACCAATCTCGATGACCAGCCGACCGTCTCGCGCCTGGCCATGGCCAAACCGCAACCACTGTTGTTCGCCGCCCCACGTCCCTTGCGCATCCAGGTGCGCCGGCGAGGAGTTGCGCCTGATGCTCAGTTCGACTTCGACGGCGTCGCCGCTCCACCCTTCGATCTGGAGTTCCGCGTAACCCGCGCGCCGGCTCGGCAGCGGATTCAATGAAATAAAGACAGCCATTTATCAACCTTTCCTGATGTCCGCAATGATGGCGCCCAGCGCCTCGTTCTGTTCATCGCTGATTTCCTGCCCGGCGGTGTAGCCTGCGTTCTTGACGATCATGTCCGTCAGGCAAGCAACCCAGTCCTTCAAGAACTCGCGCCCCTTGCCCATTTCGTTCTTCTCAGGCAAGTCGGGCAGGCCGGTGGCGGCGTCAAGCGATGTGGTCTTTGCAAAGACCTTGCCGTTTGCCACCGATGCGCTGGCAGGCTTGTCGTCGTCGTTCATGCCGGGGTAACCCAGCCAAGCAATGAAGTCGCGCAGCACCATCTGCACGCGCAACACCTGGCTCATGACCATCTGGTCACGCTTGGAGGCGCTGTCGGAACGCGCGAGCAAGCTATGCAGCATCTGCGTGGGCAGATTTTGGCCCTTGGCATTGTCTCGATAGGCCGCGTTGCGCAGTTCCTCGACGACAATCTCCAGGACTTCCTGCGGAATGATCTTGAGGATCGCGTGCTGGCGCGTGCGGGCGGGAATCTCGCTCAGATGATTGAGCCACAGCTTGAACGCCGAGTCGGCAAACCAGTGTTCGTAGGTGTCCACCGGCACATCCGCGGCGACGCTGGCAGGCGCGTCGCGGTCGGCGCCGCCGCCGTCCAGCAGGCTGGCGAACAAATCGTCTCCGGCGTCGCTGGGCGCGGCTTTTACCTCAGCCTGAACCTGTCGAGCCGGGGCCACGCCGGCGCCGTTCAGGTACAGGTTGCGTAGCGCTTCACTCGGAATCTCCAGGGCATGCATCAGCTCCGACAGGATGAAATAGGCCTTGGGGTTGTCGGCGATACCGCGCAAGACGGGGGCAACCTTGTCAGCCAGTTCCCGCTTCTTTGCTCGAGCCGCCTCAACATCGCCGCCTTCACGGTAGAACAGGCCCACACCGACGTCGACGATCGCGTGATGCGCGTCCTCGACCTGAGAGTGCAACCTGTCGAGCTTGAATCCGATGTTGCTGATCTGCGCAATGGCCTCGGCCAGCCGGCCCATACCGCCATCGTCAAGTCGCATCATGGCGTCCCACGCCTCACTCGGCTGCGGAAAACGATTGCGCAACACATCGGCGCCCACGAAGCTATCACGCATCCGATTCAGCGCATCGCACTTATCCGCAGACACGGCGACTTCCCGGTGGCCATCCTTGACCGTGAAGTCTGAATAGGAAGGCGTGCGCACGAGGAACGTGTTGCTGAACGGCTTCCCGCCTTTCCAGTCACGCATGAAGTCGAGGCTTTCATAGATCTTGAACGCAATGTCGTTCAAGCCCTTCCACTCCTGGTGCCACTTGTCTTCTTTCTGCAGCATGTCCGTGACACGCGCATTGAACATGGTCACGGCCCATAACAAGCCCGACGTTTCGGCGCGATCGCGACCCGAATCGCCTTGCGTTCGCCTGACCCACCGATCGAGCACGGGCACTACCGCGCTCGTTTCGGGCTGCTTGTGCGCTGGCGTGCAGAGCACCAGGCCGTTCATTTCCTGGTTTTCGGTGTACAGCTCGAACAGGTAGGCCACCTTGCCGCGCCGCAGCAACTCGCCTACCGGATTGTTCGGAATTTCGCTCAGGCGGGCCTTGTCGTAACGGCCCCGGTAACCAGGAAAATCCAGCAGGTCGACGGTTTCCAGGCTGCGTTCCCGCGGCGGGTTCACCAGCGGAAAAACCAGCTCCGTAGTCAGGGCAGCAAGATTCGAGCGCCGGATGCTGACCGGCTCGCCCAGTGCGCCCCCCGTCACAGGGCGCACTTTGATGGTTGCGCCGTCACCGCCGCCGATCTGGTCCAGCATCGTGACGTTCATGATGCTGGGAGGCCCGTCGCTGTGATCCTGAACGGCGTCGAGCGGAATGTGCGCGACGTCGGCATTGCCGATGGCGCGAAGGCTTTCGGCCATTTGCGCGTAAACCTTCGTCAGCTCTCTTTCCTCGCCCCACAACAGAGAGAAAAACTCCGCGCGGTCGGCGGGAGCCAGCCGGGGCGCCAAGGCGACGGCCTGTGGCCAGTATCCGCTCTTAAGGTCGCCTTCCAGCGCCTGGACGTGGTTGCCGAACGAATCGGACACATAGTCCCACAGGGACACCACGTCGTCAGCGCTTACGCCGGGCTGAGGCTCATGCGACACCCGCTCGGCGAACCGTTCAAGAATGGACTTGATGCCATTGCCGTTGATCTTGTATTCGACCTTTCCTTGGTCGAAGTCCTTGAACCATGCGTTGGCCAGAATTTTGGCGAGATCGATTTCCCGGAACAGGCGTACTTCGATGGGATACGCAGCATCTTGGATGGCAGGTCTGGTCCGCGTGAATCGGGTCACCAGACCCGTCGCCTCGCTACCGCCGCCGGAAGGATTCACCGACGTCAAGAAGTCCACGCGTTGACCGCCGTACTCCGTTTCCAGGCGGCCGTCTTCGCCCGCCGCCAGGGTGGAAATCAGATACGACTTTCCCGCCTGGGATAAGCCGAAGAAGCCGATGGCCATGGGATGGCCCGCCGCACGCTCGAGGCTGCGCGCCTTGTTGCTGGTCCGGCGCAACCCGTGGATCAAGGCGTCGGCCTTGTCGTCGAGTCGCTTGGAGTTGCCGCGCACGGCGTCTATCCACGCAATGGCACGGCCCGCACCGCGATGAACCGCACGCCATTGGTTCGCAATTTTTTCTTGAGATTCGCTCATGTCGCAATCAATCCTGAATCAGCCTTTCACGCTACCGCTATCCAGCCAGTAGAAATTCGCCTTCCCGATCCGGAGCTGCGTGTTCAGTTGCAGCCTCACCTCCGGCTTGCCTCGCGCGTCGTCCGTCAGGGGTGCGGTCTTGGCGACCAGCAGCCGATCGCTGATCAAGCCCGCCTTGCGCTCCTGCTCCGTTGGCTTGGCGACCTTGAAATACACGCGGCCCGACGCATGGGTCCTGTTCGGATTGGCTTCCTGCATGCGCTTGTAGTCCTGCTCCCACTCCCGGTCGAAGCCCAGGACATACATGGGCGTGGCCGGCCAACGTTCCACCTTGAGCTGGCGGTAGCCCAGACGCGCGGTGTTTTCCATCTTGAAGGGAACGACGTCGCCATCGGGGCCCACGGGCAACTCGATGCTTTGGTCCATGGACGTCTTGCCGTCTTCGGACTGCCGTGTATGGATATCAGCGAACAACACATTGCCGCGCTTGAGCATGTTGTCGTTACCGATCTCGCCAAAGTAGCGGACCAGAGGTTTCGGTCGGAGCGTGCTGGTATTGATCTTGAAGGTCGGAATCCGGTTGTTCTCGCACAGCCAGATCACCATGGCGCCCACCGATGCCGTGGTCTTGGGATCGTCGATGCACCCGGCCTTCCGGAACGGGAACCAGTCGCCCGTGCGGTAGTTGTGCATGGAAACAAGGCGCCCGGGCGGCAACGGCACCGCCTTGCGGATCACGGCCTGCACGCCTGGCAGGACCGACGGCCTGCCGGTCAGCAACAACACGTCGCAATCGAAGTAGTTGACGATCTCGCACAGGTTCCGCAAGGTGTTGCAGATATCGAGGTTGTCGGTCAGGAAATCAAAGTGCATCTTGAGCGGGTCACACGTGAGGGACACGCTCTCCAGATCGAACTCGACAGGTCGTCCGGCAGCCTCGTTGAGCGCCTTGCCGACGAATCCTCGCACCGCTGCGCTAAGGGGTTGCCTGTCGTGCAACCACTCGCGGATGGTCTGCTCCTTGCGCTCTGCTGGCGCCTCCGGGTCATAGTGCTCGTACTCCTTGAGCAGGACGAGCGCCAAGGGATAGAGGCACTGCAAGGTAAGTTGCTGGCGCAGGAGCCGCTGACGCTCGTCGTCGCCGGTGCTGCCGCACAGGATATCCATCAGGCTCGCGGTTTCCCGAGCGCCGGCCTCCTTCAGCGCGGCTTCCAGTTGGGGAAGTACGTACTTGCGGATGACCTCCAGGACGATGTCGTCTCCCGCCACCTTGAAACCATCGCGAAAGCGCTGCGTGGGCGTGATCGGGACGAAGCTGTTGGCAGATTGCCGCGCACCGCGGTCCAGCTTGTAGTCGGTAATGACGAGGTCCGTGGTGCCGCCCCCGATATCCAGGGATGCGACGGTGATGCATTCGCGATCCCGCTTCTCGCGTCGTGCGATCGCATCGAAGAACTCCTCGGCATAGCCGTTGAAGTTCGTCACGACCTCCGTATACAAGTACACCAACTGACCGCAGGTTGCTTCGTCCCACTTGATGACGATTTTTGGCAGGGGCAGCACGAACAGGTCATGCTTTTCGTCTTCGTAGTCCTCGACGGGGTCGCCGTCGCCGGTGTGCCAGCCCATGCTCTTCCACAGCAGGGCGAGCGCGCGCTGCGCGTGCTGCTTGAAGATGCCGCGCTCGACCTGCGGCATGCTGGGCGGCACGGTCAGGATGATGGCGCGCAGGAATCGAGGAAGGGTTCTATCCTTCTTGCGCGAACGATACATCCAGCTATTGATCTGCGACACAGCTTGCGCGAACACTTCGTTCAGCATGAATCCCATCAACGCGCTGCGCGTGTAATGCGCTTCGAAGGCGGGGAAACCTGAGGTCTCCTCGTCTTCGTACAGCGGGCATGGCCCATACAGGGGAATGCCCTTCTCGTCGATCAGGTTCTTTAACGGCCCCAGCGTCGCCCATTCATGCGCTTCGCCCTTAATCGTCGATGCGTTGGGCCGCCAGCCTGTCTCGTAGGCATCTTCGGCATCCCAGAGGTAACGCTTGGGGCTGGAAAGCCCCGTGGATCCTTCCGTGCCTTCCTTGCGAGCGGCCAGGTTCGTGGCTTCGGTTCCGACGCGTGCCATCGACACCCAGATGAACGCGTCGTCACGCCCGCCTTGAAGAGAAAGGTCGTCCTTGCCAAAGCTGACCGGCGCAAACTCGACGCGGGACTCGAACGGATGATGGTAAACATGCTCCGGCCTGGTCATGTCGCGCAAGGTCAGGAAGCTGTAGTCGTTCAAGCCATTGTCGTTTTGCTTGTGCTCCTCGATCAGAATGCCGCAGGTGCGCGAGTTACCCACATCCAGCACCAGATCGACCGGCACGCTTCCCCCCCGAATCACCTTGCGGCCGTTGCTATCGGGCGCAAGCATGTTCAGCACCTTGATGCGCGGCAACTTGATCCGCACTTTGTCCTTCAGCTCCTTGTTGGAGCGCGTGGTGGGCGCCGCCTCCCGCATCAGGCTGAGCAGATTCAAGTAGTGGGCAATGTGCTCCTTCTTTGCAAGCGCCCTCTCGATTTCCCGGTTCTCGAGATCATCGCGGCGTTCGCGGAAGATGCTTTCAAGCCATTTGACGACCCATTCCTGTTCGTCAAGGAACCACTCCATTTCGTGAAGATTGAACGCCAGGCGAAACAACGCGCCCGTCTCCATGTCTTCGTCGTAAGGCTCGATGTAATCGCGGGCATCATCTCGCGCGCGGGTGCGCGTGTCGAAGGCCAGGGTCAGGCGGTGCGTATTGCCATTAGCGTCCGCCTCGGCCAGTTTGACAACGCGCAGGCGCGACCAGTTCTTCGGGCCTCGATCGAACTGGCTGTCCGATTTATAGCGAAAGAAGGGAGCAGGCAGCCAGAAGCCGTCGAACAGCTCCAGGCTTTCCTGCAGAGGCAGCGAAAAGGAGGCTTTGGTCTCGAAGAAGTTGCCTGGCCTATCTTCATAGCCAGGCTTTCCGTCATCTGGCACATACAGCCTGATGGGCATCCGGCCAGACGGATGCATACAGAATTCGCCCTCCGGCTCACGTTTGAGATCAGGCAGCGCGCAAGCCAGATCCAGGAACTGGACGCCCGTATTTCCGAAAAGCTCGACGTTATCCTTGTCGGCATCGTAGGTATCAACTGGGGGCAACATGGCGGGTTCTCTCAACAATTAAGGTTGGGCGCGGCGCATGGATATGGGAAAGCGGTTATCCCCATAGTTGCCGGCGCACGACGCAACACTGGTCGCGCCTGGCTGGCACTGGATCTGAGGCATTTCGTAGGTGCCTCCATCGCTGCACTTCGCCGCGATGCTGTTGCTGATCATCAACGATCCCTTGCTCACGGCAGCGCTGACGGGCGCGGAGCACTGCACACCGTTATGACGATTGAGTGTGACGCTCCCTTCCCCGTTCTCGAACTGGTAGTGCAGACGCAACGGCTCGCCGGTATCGCGGTCCTGGATACCCGCGCCAGCGCGCCAGTTGCCGTTCAGGAAGTCGGCATTGCCTTCCTTTGCGTTAACCGGAATCTGCAAGGCATCTTTGTTCTCCGACGAGGGCAGCGGCGGCGCATTGCGTTGGCCTGAGGATCCCTGCGAAGCCGTCGGCGCTGGCGTCGAACTGGTGACGTCGGATGCCATAGACGGAACCGGTGGAGCAGCGCGGTCTGCACCGGCAGTGGCCGACGCGGCGTCAACAGGCATGTTCATGCCGGACGAATACGGTTTTTCACCGCTACTGGCGTTCCCGGCAGTAGCGGGCAATCCACTGGTCGCGCCCCCGGCGCCCGATACTGGCGCGCCAAAATACGTATTGCCGGACGGCTTCGGCACCGCCGGCAGTGCAGGTCGCCCCGTTCCAGCGGGCAGCGCCGAATCTCGCGCCGCTTCCGTTGGCAATATCGGTTTGGCCGCGAAGTTCGGCATGCACGCACGCAATCCAAACAACAGGCCCAACAACGAAAGCAGCAAAAGCGGCCATATCCACCAGCGTTTCCACCAGGGCGAGGTCGCGACGGCTTGGGGAATCGAAGGCGAGATCGTGCGCGTCACCGTTTCAGCGTGCGGCGGCTGAGGGACCGCACTGGCGCTCACGGCGGGCCGCAATGCATGTAGCGGATCAAGGGATCGATCCGCACCGCTATGCACGAACCCCCAGAACGTGATGACTGGCTGGCCATCCACGAGGAATACAAAGCTGTGATCCGGGTGGTGCAAGATCCATTTCAGCAACTGGCCCAGCAAGGCGGCGTCGTTGCTGCTGCCCTTCGCTTGAACGGATTCGCGCAATTGCGCCACACCTGCCCGGACCGATTCGAGCTTGGCCAGCGCCCGGGACTGCTCGGCGTCAGTCGCCGCGTTCCACGCGATCACGGTTCCCGGGCCGGGCGCATACCAATCTATGCGAGTGCCGTTTTCACTGGCCTGCGGCACGGCGAAACTGGAGAGCAGATCGGGGCGTTTGCTTTTCAATACCGTCAGGATTTGACTAGCCACAAGATGGATAGCCTGCCCGCGCTCGCCCAAAACATCGAACTGATCAATGTTTTCGCTACGTAATTTCACACCTAGCATTTTTTGTTACTTATCTGCTTTGTATCGTCCATCATCTGGAACGAACAGCCCCCAATCTCCGTCACGCGGGCATGGACGGCCCCGTGCTTTAATTCGGGACAGTTTGAAATTATAAGGACAATACTAACAATGAGTCACAAAAATTTGCGCCAATGTATTTTTATGTTTCTAACGCTTTTGATTTTGGCCGGCTGTTCGCGCGAGTCCGACTTTGATCGAAACTTCAAAATGAACTGTGTTTCGGCGAGCGGTGGGAATAGCGGCTATTGCTCATGTGCACTCGACGTCATCAAGCGCAATATCAAGGACGAATCGCTGCCCGCCCTATCTGGTAATGACATCCAGAAGCTTGCCCCGGAAATCCTTGCGTCCTGCCCCACAAAATAGGCACCCGGAGCGCCCGGATCCCTGGCTGGAAAAACGGAGCGCGCGCCCTACGCGAACAGGCGCCGCATGCAGACCCAGGGAGATTCGCGTTAGTGGCGGCGCGCGCTCGCGGCCAGCAGCTTTTTCGTCATCGTGTCGTAGCGGCGCAGGATGCGCCGGCCATTGAGCGCCTTGCTCCACGAATACACGGGAATGAGCTGCTTGGAACCATAGCCGTCCACCAGATAAAGGCCTTCCCGGCCTTCGGCATTGAAGCCCACGACGATGTTGCTGGCGCTGACGTCGTTGAAGATCACGTGCGCATCGATCAGCGCCATGATGAAGTCATGCACGCGATGCCGTAGCTCCGGCGAGAACCCGTGCCGCGCCACCACCTCTTTCAGCGTGGGCGCCAGGTTACCGTGGGCGTCGACGATGCGCTCGACCACCAGGCCCAGCCCTTTCGAGGTCAGCACCAGGCCAAAGATGCGCGCCATGAGCACATTGCCCACGTGCGTCCCCTGCCGCGCCGACGTGGCGATGTACTCAACGGTCTCCATGATGAAGACCCGGTGCGCGTCGTCGCGCTGAAAGCGCTTGTACCAAGCCCGCTTGCGGTCCGGCTGGCTGCGGCGCGCGCCATTGATGATCTTGATGAGCAGCGAGCTGTCGGCGGGATGCAAATACACGTCGCGCTCGCTGCCCGCCGCGGCGATGGAGAGCGGTCTCAAGTCCAGGACGTCGAAGGGACTGGCAGACTGCGCTGGCGCGAGCGCGCACCGCGGCATGACTTCCAGGCCATTCCAGCGGGTCGCGGTCGCGTTGGCTGCTTTTGCCCGGACTGACACGTTCAGCACGGACGCCGCCTCGGCACATGACGGACGGATCCGGCATGGGCGTGCGGTCGGCCGGAAAAATCCCGGCGCGGGAAGTCGAAGGTGCTGGAGAA
Organism: Pseudomonadota bacterium; assembly: GCA_023432075.1. Taxonomy (GTDB): domain Bacteria; phylum Pseudomonadota; class Gammaproteobacteria; order Burkholderiales; family Burkholderiaceae_B; genus Achromobacter. The sequence goes on from JAEYVD010000190.1 coordinate 20,549, forward strand.
CATCGATAAGGACGAGGCAATCTCTGTCGCGAACGGCGGATTGCAGCAGGGGCTTGGATAGCAGGCTGGGCACATCTTATGCGCCGGTACGCGACCGCACAAGCGAGGAGCGGCACGCAACCAGACAGGGTTTCCCCTGAATTTACTGGGACTTACGGGCTGTGGACGCCCGCTCGGCCCTTTGTTCCGCTATCTGGAAATCTGTTTTCCAGCCAGACTCGGGCGCCGTTTCAAGCGCACCAACAACAAAAAACCCGCATCCTCAAAGAGAGATGCGGGTTCATTGCGAGGAATTTCTTGGTGCCGACGGCGAGACTCGAACTCGCACAGCTTTCGCCACTACCCCCTCAAGATAGCGTGTCTACCAATTTCACCACGTCGGCTTGACCACTCCAACAAGGCGAACCTTGCTGGAAAGTCGAGCATTCTATCACGTAATTTTGAAAGCGGGAAAGCCGTCCCGCTTTATCCGTGAAGCGGCTG
>JAEYVD010000663.1 GCA_023432075.1 Pseudomonadota bacterium
ACAGCTTCGTCGTGGACCACGTTGCCATCAGCGGGCTGAAGGCGCGCGTGGTGCGCGACAAGCAGGGCCAGTTCAATTTCAGCAATCTGGTGGGCGGCACGCCGCCTGTCACCGATGCCCCCGGCAATCCGGCCGAGGCCCTGGTGGGCGCCGCCCAGACCGCCGCGCAGGCGATCACCGGCGGTCCCGTGCCGTCGTCGCGCAACAACATGCAGATCGACATTGCCGGCCTGGACCTGAAGGACGGCGAAGTGCAGATGCAGGACGCGATCACGGGCATGGCGGTCGCCGTGACCCGCATCAACGCCAACACCGGCCGCGTCACGTTCAACCAGCCGTTCGACGTGCGGATGTCGGCCCGGGTCGAAGGCGGCTATCCGCGCGTCGACGCCAACCTGACCGGTCAGGCGCTACTGACGCTGGACCCGTCGGCCAAGCGCTATGCCGCGCAAAAGCTTGATTTGCGCATGGACGGCAAGCTGCCCGGCGCGGAGGCCAAGAGCCTCGTGATGCGCGGCAACCTGGCCTTCAATGGTCAGAAATCTGCACTGGACGTGGCCGGCCTGGAACTCCTGTTCCAGGGCGACGTGACCGAGCCCTCGGCCAAGGCCACCAATGTGGAAGCCAGCGTGGCGATCCCCAAGCTGGCGATCGACCCGCACAAGAGCCAGCTCCAGATCGAAAAGCTGGCCGTGCGCGCAAAGGGCGGCGTGGCCGATGGTCCGTTTGAACTGGCCGTCGATGCGCCCGCGCTCAATATCTCGCCCGCGTCCGCCACCGGCGAAGCCTTGACCGGCCGCGTGCGCATCAGCGGGCTGGACGCCAGCTTCGGCCTGAACGGCATCAGCGGCAATGCCGGCGAACTGGACATCAAGGAAGCCAAGCTGGACAGCACGTCCAAGAAGGGCGAACGGGTGGTGAAGCTGAATTTCGCGTCGCCGCTCAGCCTGAATCTCCTGATGCGCAGCGGCGCCATGTCGGCGCTGCGTGGCGACGTGAACATCACCGATCCGGGCCTGCCCAAGGGCAGCCTGCAGATTCCGGTGATCGGCAGCCTGACGGTGGACTTGCTCAAGGATCAGGCCACCAGCAAGATCAACGCGGTGCTGGAAGGCGGCAAGTTCGACCTCAGCGCCGACATCACCAGGCTGTCCGACGCGCCGCAAATGAAGTTTGCGCTGGCCGTGGACACGCTGGACCTGGACAAACTGGTGCCGCCCGTCGTGGCCGTGCCGCCCAAGCCGCCGGCCGATGGCAAGAAGGACGACACCAAGCCTGCGCCGGCGCCCGCACCGGCCGCGCCTGTCGACGACACTATCAACCTGTCAGCGCTGGTGGGTCCCAGCGTGAACGGCACGCTGAAGGTGGGCAAACTGGTCGTGCGCGGCCTGAAGGCCGATGAAGTCTCGGCTGCGGTCAAGCTGGACAAGGGCAAGCTCGAGATCTCCGACCTGGCGGCGGGCCTCTACGGCGGCAAGCTGGCAGGCGCCTTGTCGGTGGACGCGGCGCAGGGCAATCAGATCGCGACCAAGATGACGCTGGCCGATATCGCCATCGAACCGCTGCTCGTGGACCTGGCCAAACGGAACGTGCTGAGCGGCACGGGCAATTTGATGCTGGATCTGAAAACCGCGGGCGCCAACGTCTACGCCATGAAGAGCGGCCTGGCGGGCGCGTTGCAAGTGCGCCTGCGTGATGGCGCGGTCAAGGGCATCGACCTGACGCAGACGCTGCGCGACCTGAAGGCCCGGTTCTCGCCGGACGCGCAGAACGAGACCGTCGCCGCCGACACCAGCAAGCAGACGCAGTTCTCCGAAATGGATGCGGACCTGGCCATCGCCAAGGGCGTTGCCACGGTCAAGCGCCTGAGCTTCGTGTCGCCGCTGCTGCGCGTCACGCAGGGCGAGCCGGCCACCATCGACTTCGTCAAGAGCGAGCTGGACCTTGTGGCGCGTGCGCGCGTCATCAACCCCGCGGCCAATCCCGACGGCAAGGAACTGATCGACCTGAAGGACGTGACCATTCCCGTCCATTTCAAGGGGCCGTTCGACAACCCCTCGTACACGCTGCTCTGGAAAGACGCCATCGGCGGCATTCTGAAGCGCAGCCTGGAGAACAAGCTCAAGGAAGCGGTCTCCGGCAAGGGCAAGAGCGGCGCCGCGGTGGACAAGGCCTTGAAGGGACTGTTGGGCAAATGAGCGACGACCAATTCCAACCCATCGCCGAATGCGGCGTGACGACGCAGGCGCAGGCCGCCGCCTATCATCGCCAGTGGCTGGTCGCCAATGATTCCGGGCAGTGGCTGAACCGCGAACTATGCCCCAGGCTGGCCGAGGTGTCGGTGGAACTGCGCTTGGGTTACCTGGTGTTGAAGGCGCCGGGCATGCTGCGCATGGATATTCCCCTGGACGTGATCGAAGACGACGACAGCGTGCGCTACAGCATGCTGGTGGGCGAGCAGACGATCGATGTCGTCGACGAAGGTGAACTGGCCGCGGCCTGGATTTCGAACTTCGTGCAGGTGCCTTGCCGCATCATGAAGGTCCACCCGGACACACCCGTGACCAACTGGCCGGCCTGAAGGCGGCCAGCGCCGGTTTTCAGGCGCCCGCGCGGGCGCGCTTGTACTCGAAGGCGGTGTGGGCC
>JAEYVD010000280.1 GCA_023432075.1 Pseudomonadota bacterium
GAGATCGAGAAATTCGACAACATGCCGCCGCCGCGCGTCGACGGCGCCACGGCGTTCGTGTCCATCATGGAAGGCTGTAGCAAGTACTGCAGCTTCTGCGTCGTGCCTTACACGCGCGGCGAAGAGGTTTCGCGCCCGTTCGACGACGTGCTGATCGAAGTGGCCGACCTGGCCGACCAGGGCGTCAAGGAAGTGACGTTGCTGGGCCAGAACGTGAACGCCTACCGCGGCCGCATGACCGATTCCGACGAGATCGCGGACTTTGCGATGCTGCTGGAATACGTGCACGAGATCCCCGGCATTGAGCGCATCCGCTACACGACCTCGCACCCCAAGGAAATGACCCAGCGCATGGTGGACGCCTACGCCCGCCTGCCCAAGCTGGTCTCGTTCCTGCATCTGCCTGTGCAAGCCGGCAGCGACCGCGTGCTGGCCAGCATGAAGCGCGGCTACACCACACTGGAATTCAAGTCGGTGGTGCGCCGCCTGCGCGCCGCCCGCCCGAATCTCACGCTGTCCTCTGACTTCATCGTGGGCTTTCCCGGCGAGACCGAGGAAGACTTCGAAAAGACGCTCAAGCTGATCGAGGACGTCGGCTTCGACACGTCGTTCTCGTTCGTGTACTCGCGCCGCCCGGGCACGCCCGCCGCCGACCTGACGGACGACACGCCTCAGGACGTGAAGCTGCGCCGGCTGCAGCGCCTGCAGGCGCTCATCAACGAACAGGCGGCAACGATTGCCCGCAACATGGTGGGCACGCGCCAGCGCCTGCTGGTGGAAGGTCCCTCGCGCCGCGATCCGAACGAACTCATGGGCCGCACCGAGAACAACCGCATCGTCAATTTCCCCGCGCCCGCGCGGCTCATCGGACAAATGGTCGACGTCATCATCACCGAGGCGCACACGAACTCCCTGCGCGCCCGTGTGGCCGACGTGGACCGCACATCTCAAGAGGCTGAATGACCACTCCCCGCTCCCGCGCGCGTCGCAGCATGCCCGTCATCGTCACCCTGGACGGCGACAACACCCACCTGGCCAATCTCTGCGGCCCCCTGGACGAAAACCTGCGGCAACTGGCCGACGGCATGACCGTCAAGCTCTCGCGCCGCGGCAGCCGCGTCACCATCGAAGGCGAACGGGCCGAACTGGCGGGCCGCATCCTGCGCCGCTTCCACGAGCAGGCCGTGCACCGCGCCCTGTCCATCGACGACATTCAGCTGGGATTGGTCGAGATCGGCGTGGGCCGCCAGGAAGACAAGCTCAAGGAAGAGCAGGTCCAGGAACTCGATGCCCTGCCCGCCCTGGACGACGAAAGCGACGGCATCGCGCTGCGCACCAAGCGCAGCGACCTGCGTCCGCGCACGCCGCGCCAGCGCGACTACCTGAACAACATCCTCAAGCACGACATCACGTTCGGCGTTGGTCCTGCCGGCACGGGCAAGACCTGGCTGGCCGTGGCCTGCGCCATCGACGCCATGGAGCGCGACACGGTGCAGCGCCTGGTGCTGACCCGCCCCGCCGTCGAAGCCGGCGAGCGCCTGGGCTTTCTGCCCGGCGACCTGGCGCAGAAGGTCGACCCGTACCTGCGCCCGCTGTACGACGCCCTCTACGATCTGATGGGCTTCGAAAAGGTGCAGCGCCTGTTCGAGAAGCAGACCATCGAAATCGCACCGCTGGCCTACATGCGCGGGCGCACGCTGAATCACGCCTTCGTCATCCTGGACGAGGCGCAGAACACGACGCCCGAGCAGATGAAGATGTTCCTTACGCGCATCGGCTTTGGCAGCAAGGCGGTCATCACCGGCGACCCCTCGCAGGTCGACCTGCCGCGCGGCCAGGTCAGCGGCCTGGCGCATGCGGTGAAAGTGCTGCATGACGTCCAGGGCATCGCCACCACCAAGTTCACCAGCCGCGATGTCGTGCGCCACCCTCTGGTCGCCCGCATTGTCGACGCCTACGACCGCGCCGCCGAAGATGAAGCCTGAGCTGTCCCTGTCCGTGCAGTACGGGGTCGAAGAGGCCCGCCTGCCGCGCTGGCGCCTGCGCCGCTGGGCAGAACGCGCGCTGGGCGCCGCCTTTGAAGACGGCCTGGTCGCGTTCTCGGCCGCCGAACTCAGCCTGCGGCTGGTCGGCGCGGCCGAGGGCCGCCGCCTGAACCGCGATTTCCGCGGCCGCGACTACGCCACCAACGTGCTGACCTTCGAATACGGCGTCGACCCGCTGGGCGTGGCGCGCGGCGACATCGTCATGTGCGGGCCCGTGCTGGTGCGCGAGGCCCGCGAACAGCGCAAGACGCTGCTGGACCACGCCGCCCACCTCACCATCCACGGGGTGCTGCATTCGCTGGGCTACGACCACATCAAGGCGCGCGAGGCCAAGCGCATGGAAGCCCTGGAAACGGCCACGCTCGCGCAAATGGGCATCGACGACCCCTACGTCGCCGCCTGAGCCCCCGGCTTCGGGTCAACCCTGAGAAATTGCCGGAAAATGGCGTGCAGCAAGGCGCAGATCGCGTCCAATGCACCCATTTTCCAAGCCGGCGTTACAAACGATGAGCCAGTATCGGTTATGCTGGCTCCTCCCTAACTTGTCCTCCCGGACGATGTCTGACCCTTACCCTGCTCCCGAAGCGACTCCCGTTCGCTCTGCCAAACCCGCCACCAAATCCCTCCTAGACCGCCTGCTTTCCCTTGTGCGCCGAGAGCCCGAGGACCGCGAAGGCATCAAGGCCGTCCTCGAAGCCGCGCACGAGCGCGATCTGCTCGACGCGGAGTCGTACAAGATGATCAAGGGCGCGCTAGCCGTGTCCGAGGGCACTGTCGGCGACATCATGGTCCCGCGCTCGCGCATGGATCTGCTCGATGTCACGCAGCCCATTCCCTACCTGGTGGCCTCGGTGATCGAAACCGCGCATTCGCGGTTCCCCGTCTACGAGGGCGATCGCGACAACATCATCGGCATCCTGCTCGCCAAGGATCTGCTGCGCTGCATGCTGGAACCCAACATCGACGTGCGCTCGCTGGTCCGCCCTGCCGTGTTCATTCCGGAATCCAAGCGCCTGAACGTGCTGCTGCACGAGTTCCGCGCCAGCCGCAACCACCAGGCCATCGTCATCGACGAGCACGGCGGCATTTCGGGGCTGGTCACGATGGAAGACGTGCTGGAACAGATCGTCGGCGACATCGAAGACGAGTTCGACGAAACCGAGGAAGACTCCATCTTCCCTGAAGGCGAAAACCAGTGGCGCGTGCTCGCGGCCACCGACATCTCGCACTTCAATGAAGTATTCGGCTGCCAGTTGCCCGACGACGAGTACGACAGCGTCGGCGGCTGGATGGGCGGTCAGCTCGGCCGCATCCCGCGCCGCGGCGACCACGCCGACGTCGAGGGCCTGCGCCTGGAAGTGGCGCGCGGCGATGCCCGCCGGGCCATCTGGCTGCGCGTCAAGCGCTTTGCCGCTCCGCAGTCCGCAGCACCCGCCAACAACGCATGACCAGCACTGCGCGCAGCCGACTCCTGCGCGGCGCCGCCGGCCTCGTGCTGGCGGGCGCCGTCCACGCCCTGACCTTTGCCCCCGGCCCGCTGCCCGGCTGGGCGCTGGCGTTCACCCAGATCGCCGCGCTGGCGGTGCTGGCCCGCGTCACGCTGTACGCCCCGTCTGCCCGTCAGGCTTGGCTGCGCGGCTGGCTGTTCAGCTTCGCCAGCTATGCGCTGGGGCTGTACTGGATCTTCATCAGCCTGCACCGCTACGGCGATCTGGCCGCGCCGCTGGCCGTTGCCGCCGTGCTGGCGCTGTCTGCCTTCCTGGCCCTGTTTCCCGCCACCGCCAACGCGCTGGCGCGCCGCTATGCGCCGCTGGCCCCGGACGCCACGCCCTCCCGCATCCTGAACGCCACGCTGGCCTGGGCCGCGATGTGGGCCGCGTTCGAATGGCTGCGCGCGGTGCTCCTGACCGGCTTTCCGTGGCTGAACATCGGCTACGCGCAGGTCGACAGCCCCATCGCGGGCTGGGCGCCGCTCGTCGGCGTGCACGGCATGGCGTTCCTGGCCGCCTTTGTCGCGGCCGCCGCCGCGAGCCTCTGGCAGCCCTCACGCAAGGCCGGCGTGGCCCCGCGCCACGCGCTGGCCGCCGGCATCGCACTGGCCCTGGCCGGGGCGGGCTGGCCGCTGTCGCGCATCGACTGGTCGGCGCCCGTGGGCGACCCGCTGAACGTGCGCCTCGTGCAGGGCAACATCGGACAATCCCAGAAATTCGATCCGGCGCTTCTCGAGCAGAGCGTGCGGCGCCACCTTGATCTGACGGCCATGCCGCCCGCGCCCGGCGTGCCCGCGCCGCAACTGGTGATCCTGCCCGAAACCGTGCTGCCTATCTTCCAGGATCAGCTCGATCCGCGGGTCTGGGAGGTCTGGCGCGACCTGGCCCGCCAGCGCAACACCGTCATCGCGATGGGCGTGCCGCTGCACGATCGCGTGGACGGCCGCGAACGCTACACCAACAGCGTCATCGGCTTTGACGGCGCCACGCCGGTCGAACAGCTGCTGGGCGGCAATACCGCCATGCGCTACGACAAACGTCATCTCGTGCCGTGGGGCGAGTACGTGCCGCCCGGCTTTCACTGGTTCGTCGAGATGCTCAACATTCCGCTGGGCGACTTCGACCGGGGCGGCGAACGCCAGACGCCCTTTGCCGTCGGCGGCCAGCACATCGCCTTCAACATCTGCTACGAAGACCTCTTCGGCCCCGACCTGCTGCCCGCCTTGCAGCCCGGCCCCAACGGTGAACCGGGCGCGACCATCCTGGTCAACGTCAGCAACCTGGGCTGGTTCGGCGACAGCTGGGCGCTGCGCCAGCACTTGCAGATCGGCCGGCTGCGCACCATCGAAACCGCGCGTCCGATGCTGACCGCCACCAATACGGGCATCACCGCGGCCATCGATGCGAAGGGCCATGTTGCCGCCCAGCTTGCGCCGCTGCAGGCGGGCGTGCTGCCCGTCTCCGTCCAAGGCATGACGGGGCTGACGCCCTACGCGCGTTTTGGGGACAAGACCGCGCTCGCGCTGATCGGCCTGGCGCTCATCGCCGCCGTCGGCAGCGCCCGCCGCCCGCGCCGCGGCTGATCCCGGCTCACGCAAACAGGTTCGCGGGCAGCGAGCCTGTTTCGTCGGGCGGCGCCAACGGTCCGCTTCCCGCTCCCGTGTTTTCGATCGCCTCGGCAATGGCCTGCATGTCCTCGGCGTCCAGTTCCAGCTCGGCCGCGCCAATCACGCCATCCACCTGCGACGCGCTGCGCGCCCCCACAATGGCGCCCGTCACACCTGGCCACGCCAACGTCCATGCCGCCGCCGCGGCAGCGACGGTGGCGCCATGCCGTTCCGCGATCGGCTTGAAGGCATCGGCCAGCGCCAGATTGCGTTCCAGGTCCGGCGAGCGGAAATCCGCGTGCCGCGACCGCCAATCGTCCGGCGGCAAGGCCCGTGCACGCTCGGCGCTGAACTTGCCGGTCAGCAGGCCCGAATGCATGGGGCTGTAC
>JAEYVD010000616.1 GCA_023432075.1 Pseudomonadota bacterium
ACCACGACGTCGACTCGAACGAAAACGCGTTCAAGATGGCCGGCTCGATGGCGTTCAAGGAAGGCATGCGGCGCGCCGATCCCGTGCTGCTGGAACCCATGATGCAGGTCGAGGTCGAGACGCCCGAGGATTTCACCGGCAACGTCATGGGCGACCTGTCGTCGCGCCGCGGCATGGTGCAAGGTATGGAAGACATTGCGGGCGGCGGCGGCAAGGTCGTGCGCGCCGAAGTGCCGCTGGCCGAGATGTTTGGCTACTCCACGTCGCTGCGATCGCTGACGCAGGGCCGCGCGACGTACACGATGGAGTTCAAGCACTACGCCGAAGCGCCGCGTCAGGTGGCGCAGGAAGTCATGGCGGCCCAGGGCGCGGGCCGCTGACCGTCATGCAGCGCCCTCAGGCGGCGGCTGCGGCCGCCGCCGGGCGAAGCCGCGACGAGGCCAGCTTCACGCCCAGCAGGATCATGGCAAAGCCATAGGCATGAAAGAGCTGCGGGGCCTCGCCCAGCAGCGGCCAGGCAAGCAGCGCCGCGTAGACCGGCACCAGAAACATCGACAGGCCCGCAGTCGCAGGCCCGGCCACGCTGATGAGCCGTCCATAGACGTAATAGGCTCCCAGGCTCGGCACCACCGCCAGGAACAGCAGCACTGCTGCCAGCCGCGGATCCGTCCACGCAGGCGCCATGCCGGCTGCCGCTTCTACGCCGGCAAAGGGCGCCAGCGCCAGCGCGCCGCCCAGCATCATCGTCGCGAGCCGCGCGCTGTCGGGCACGGCGGGCAGGGTCAGACGCTTTTGCAGCACTGTGTACAACGCCCAGCCGGTGGCGGCCAGCAGCACCCACAGATCCCCTTGTCCGAACGCCAGCCGCGCCAGCGCGTGCGCGTCGCCGCGCGTCAGCACCACCAGCACGCCGGCCAACGCCAACGCCAGGCCGGCCGCGCGGGGCGCGGACAGTGGCTTGCGCCAGATCACCGCTTCCAGCAGCGTCACCAACAGCGGGCTGCACGAAAAGATCAGTGCAATGTTGGTGGCGCTGGTGGTCTGGGCGCCGATGTACTGCGGCGCCACCGCCACACCCATGCCCAGGATGGCCAGCGGCACCAATGCCGGCAGACCGCGCCACAAGGCCTGGCTATGGGCACGCAAGGCGGGGGCGGCAAAGGGCAACAGGATCAGCAGGGCGATCAGCCAGCGGCCGAAAGCGAGAAAGACGGGGGGAAGGTTGGCATCGTGGGCCCAGCGGGCCGCAACCATATTCGAAGCGAAGAGCGCGGGGGCGCCTAGGAGCATGACGGCGCCGGACAAGCCGAGACCGGATTTTGCGGGTGCTGCTGCGATGGGCATGATTTCCAGCCGCGCGGATCGGCGCACGGGCTTGCTGCGTGAAAACTGCCGGCGCGCTCGCCGGGTTGTGCCGCAGCGTGAGCGCCGAATCGGGACGCGCGGGATAGGTGCGCGCCTTCAGGAAAGTCTACGTGTCCACGCGCAAAATAGGTTTTCTGAATCACGCCTGTTTTGAGTGATCTGGAGAATCTTATTTCTGTAGAATCCGTCTCCATAGGGATTCTGTCTTCAATGACCCGCCAATCATGCCCACACTGCCCAAGCTTGATGAAACCGACCGCAAGATTCTGCGTGCGCTGCGCGCGGACGGCCGGCTGAGGAACCTGAAGCTGGCCGAAATGGTCGGCCTGTCGCCCACGCCCTGCTGGAACCGCGTCAAGGCGCTGGAAGAGGCGGGGGTAATCGAAGGTTATGCGGCTTTGCTGAACCAGAAGGCGCTGGGGCTGCCGGACACGGTGATGATCGAAGTCACGCTTGAGCACCACGACGACGACACGTTGGCGCGCTTCGGCGAGGAAATCAGCCGCCTGCCCGAAGTGGTCGAGGCGTTTCTGGTCACGGGCGAATACGACTACCTGATCAAGGTCGCCGTGGCGGGCACCGAGGGCTACGAGGAATTCCTGCGCAAGCGGCTGTACAAGCTGCGCGGCGTGCGGCACAGCCGTTCCACGTTTGTGTTGCGGCGCCTGAAGCACACGCCGTCAGTTGAACCCTGACGCGCGGATCAACTGCCGATGAATTCCTGGATGGCGCCGTTGAAGGCGCGGGGATTGCCCAGGTTCATGCCGTGCGATGAGCCCACGATGTCGATGCGGCGCGATTGCGGCAGCCACTGCGCCAACGCATCGAGCACCGCGGGATAGGGCGCTGGGCTCAGCGCGCCGCCGATCAGCAATACCGGCATCGTCACGCTGCCGATCTGCTCGGGCGTCAGGATGTCTGGCCGTTCGTCCACCTGTCCAAATAGGGTGCCCACGTTGTCGCGCACCATCTCCTTGAACCACGGGACCATGCGCTGCCAGGTGTTGGGGCCGGTCACCGTATCCACGAACAGCGCCAACCCTTCCTCGATGTCGCCTTGCCGGATCAGCGTCAGGGCGCGTTGGCGAAAGCCCCCGCGTTCATCGACGCAACCGGGCAACTGCAGGCCGGGATCCGCCAGCGTAAGACTGCGCAACGATTGCGGCTGACGCAGGGCGGCTTCCAGGGCGACACGCCCGCCGCGTGAGTGGCCCACCAGATGGGCCGGGCCGCCTGCCACCGTGTCGATGAATTCCAGCACATCGCTGGCGTGCTGCTCGACCGAAAAGCCGCCGCCTTCGCCGTCCCAGGTCTCGGGCCAATAGCGGCGCAGGCACACGGCCAGCACCCGGAACGAACGCCCCAGCGGCGCCATCTGCGACTTCCAGTAGCGGCTGTCGGACAGGGAGCCGTGCACCAGCACCAGCGGCGTGCCGCTGCCGTACTCGGTGTAGGACATGGCATAACCGCCGATGGGCGCGGTCTGCAAAGGCAAGACGGGTTCGGAACGCATGAAGATCGGGACGTGAAGCCAGGTCCGCATTCTAGCCCGGCATCGCGGCGCGGCGGTCCCGCCGGACGCTGATACACTCGTCTGCGGTCCGCTGGCGCCGTCTGCGCGCGGGCCAGTTTTCTTGAACGGAGTTTTCAACGATGTCGCCAGAATCCATCGCCGCCTTGCCGGAATCCGCTCAGCGCGTTGCGCGTCTGCTCGTGGAATTGGGGCATGACAAACCCGTGGTGGTGCTGCCCCAGACGGGCAAGACCTCGGCCGAGGCGGCCGCGGGGCTGGGCTGCGAAGTCGCCCAGATCGCCAAGTCCATCATCTTCCG
>JAEYVD010000370.1 GCA_023432075.1 Pseudomonadota bacterium
GCTTCAACACGGCCGGCTATGGAGCGATGGGCATCGTCTTGCAGTCCATCGGCGGCGGGGGCGGCATGGGCGCCACGGGATCGCCGCTGGCAAACGGCTCGCTGCGGGCCGGCGCGACCGGCGGCAGCGGTGGCGCCGGCGGCAGCATCACGGTCACGAGCGGCAGCTACGCGGCCATCCAGACCACCGGCGACAGCGCCTACGGCCTGGTGGCGCAGTCCATCGGCGGGGGCGGCGGCATTGCGATGGCGGGCAGCACGGCCTCGGCCGCGAATCCCGGCAGCCAGCGATTCAACCTGCATGCGGGCGGCGCGGGTGTGGCCGGCGCGGGCGGCACGGTCAATCTGTCCACCGGCCTCAATCTGAACACCCATGGCGATCGGGCCATCGGCGTCATCGCGCAATCGATCGGCGGGGGCGGCGGCATCGTGACGTCCGGCACGGCGACCGGCGTCGGCACGACGGTGCTGGGCGGCGGGAACGCCAATGCCAGCGCCGTGAACGTGGATCTGCGCTACACGCTGGCCACGCATGGCGCGGGCGCGCACGGGATCGTGGCGCAGTCCATCGCGGACGGCGGGGGCATCCTGGGCGACACCACCAAGCTGATCACCACCAGCGCGGCCGGATTCCTGCCGACCGCGTTCAGTTCGGGCACCGCCGGCAACGTGACGGTTTCCTTTGACGGCAATCTGACGACCGCGGGCGCCAACGCCTACGGCATCATCGCGCAGTCGATCGGCGGGGGCGGCGGGCTGGCAGGCGGACCGAACGCCGGCTTTGCCGGGTCGGTCAGCAGCGCCACAGGCAATTCCGGCAGCGTCACCGTGAACCAGAGCGGGACGCTCAGCGTGACGGGTTCGGATGCGACGGGCATCATGGCGCAAAGCCAGGGCGGACAAAGCGAGCAGGGCGCCACGGTCAACATCAACGGCAGCGTGTCGGGCGGCTCCAACTCCGGCAAAGGCGTGTGGATACTGAGCGGCCGGGACAACGTGGTCAACGTCAACGCAGGCGGTTCGCTCAGCGCGCTGTCCAGCACGGCGTTGACGTTCAACGGCGATTCGACCACGGCGGCGGGGTCTTTCCTCACCATCAACGACTACGGCACCATCTCCGGCAACGTCTATTGCGGCAACGGCGATTCCAGCAGCGCCTGCAACTACTATGTGCAGTCGGGCGGCGTGGCCAATGCGGCCACGGCATATCAGGCCAACGTCATCAACGCGGGGCTTATCGTGATTGGCTCGCCGGGCCTGTTCCAGACCCTGACGGTCAGCGGCAATTTCAGGCAGGCCGAAAGCGGCGTTCTGCGCGCCGACGTGGATTTTGATCAGATGCGCGCCTCGCAGATGGTGGTGCAAGGCAATGGGGATCTGAATGGCAATGTAGACGTGCTGGCCGCCGCGCTGCTGCCCAACCGCGAGCTGACGGTGCTGACGGTGCAGGGAAATTCGCAGGGCAGCGTGGACGCCATCGACAGTCCGGTCTTCGATTACGCCACGCGTCAGGTCGGCCAGTCGACGCGCATCCGGGTGGCAGGCGCCGACTTCAACGCGCCGTCGATGCAGCTGAAGGCCAATCAGCGTCAGGTGGCCGATCACCTTCAGCGCATCTGGGACGCCGGCGGCAATTCCGCTTTGGCGCCGCTGTTCGGGCAGCTGGATCAGGCTTCGCGCCAGGGGGCGAGCACGTATCGCGACCGCGTGTCCAACCTGTCGCCGGGCGTGACGAGCGCGCCGGCGGCGCAATCGGCCGCGAACCTGGGGCAGTTCACCGGCGCGATGTTGTCCTGCCCCACGTTCACCGGTGTCGACGCGTTCTCGGGCGAGCAGAACTGCTACTGGGGCCAGGTGACGGGCCGCGCGACCAGCCAGGACGGCAGCAAAGGCACGGCAGGCTTTGACTACGACACGGTGACCTATCAGATTGGCGGACAGCGCCAATTCAGCCCGGGTTGGTTCGTCGGGGGCTCGGTGGCCTACGAAGGCAGCAAGGTGCGCGCCAACGACGGCAGCGTGCGCGGCGATGGCGACAGCGGTTACGCGGGCGTGGTGGTCAAGCGCGAGACGGGGCCGTGGGTGTTCTCGGCCGCGGTCGGCGGCGGCTATGGCAGCTATCGCATGGATCGCAACATCGACATCGTGGGATATCAGGACACCTTGACCAGCCGTCCCGATGTCTATGGCTTTAACGCGCGTCTGCGCGCCGCCCGCACGTTCGCCTTCGAGAGCGTGTATGTGAAGCCGTACCTGGACTTCGATGCCAGCTATACCCGCATGCCGGGCTACAAGGAATCGGGCGCGAATCCGCTGGCCTTGTCGATGGACGCGAGCGACCAGTTGATCCTGGGCCTGTCGCCCATGATCGAAGTCGGCGGACGCGCCAAGCTGTCCAACGGCGCGATGCTGCGGCCATTCGTGTACGCCGGCGTTTCGTTCCTTTCCAAGGACGATTGGACGACCACGTCGCGGCTGCGCGGCGCGCCCGCCGGCACCGGATCGTTCGATACATCGCTGCCCATCGACGATGTGGTGGGCAAGGTGGGGGCGGGGCTGCACGTCATGCGCGCGGCGGGGATCGATTTCCGGCTCCAGTACGACGGCCAGTTTTCCGAGAACGTGCGCAGCCACAGCGGCACGTTGAAGGTCATGGTGCCGTTCTGAGACCTGCGCCAAATTCGGATACCCTCTGACGCTGAAAAATTCAGGGCGGAACGTCATGCGGCGCGCGGTGTTCCAAAAAAAAAGGCCCACGCAATAGCGTGGGCCTATTTTTTATTTACCGCGCTTTAGAAGCGGTACGTCGCTTGCAGCTGGAACGTTTGTCCCGACACGTTGCCCGTGTCGAACAGGCGGTCGTAGCTGGCCGTCAGGTCCATGGCCTTGCTGACGGGCATCGTGAGGCCCAGGCCGGCAGAGAACATGCCGCGCGAGGGCGCAACGCCCGGCAGCGTGAAGCCGGTGCCGTCGCTCGCCGTGGCGCGGAATTCGCGATTCGTGTCCAGGGTTTCGTAGGCGTAGCCCACGCGCGCCTCGACGACGGCAGGCTTGTCGGACTTCATGTTGAAGGGCAGGCCGACCACGAGTTGCGCGTAGGGCTGCAGGCTGTTGAAGTCCTGGGCGCCCACATCAAGGTTCTGGCTGGTCGAACCGGTTTCGCTGAAGCGTTCGGCGTGCAGGTACTGATAGCGCAGTCCGAGACGCGGCGTGATCGTGAGCGGGCCGGCGGCCAGCGGCAGGCTGGCTTGCAGGCCGGCCGTGATTTCCTGTGCGTCGGAGTCGCCGCGGTCCTTGCCCGGGACGGGGAAGGACCGGCGCGTCTGGAGGAAGTCGTAGGCGGCGCCGACCGTCGCGGCGAGGGTCACGGCGCCCACGCGGCGGCTGCCGTAGCCGGCGATGCGCAGGGTGTCGATCTTGCCGCTTGCCTCGTCTTCGGTCACGTCGACGTGGCTATAGCCGCCCGCGACGCCCAGCGTCCACGCGCCAACCTGCTGATCCAGGCCGGCCAGAAAGCCGTAATGGCGATCCTTGTAGCTGGATGCGTCGTCGTTGCCGCGCACGTTGACGCTGTTGGAGACGATCTGGGCCCAGGCCTGGCGGCCGGGGCGCGCGCAATTGGCGGGCGTCGCCGCGTCCGCACAATCCTGGCCCAGGCGCGCGAGCAGCGTGTCGTTCACGCGCTGGCCCTCGCGGATGGCGGCCGAGGCGACGGCGCCGAAGATCGAGGCATTGGTGGGGGCGATGATCACGGACCCGCCGGAGTTGGCCAAGGTCAGGGTGCTGCCGTCGGCCAGGTTCTGCACGCTTTGCGCCAGTTCGTCTGGCGCGTTGCTGGTGACGGACGCGAACCGGCCGGTGACACTGGCCGCGTCGATGATGCGGAAGGACGTCGCGCTGTAGGTGCCGGGGCCGTACAGCACGTTCAGCGTGCCGGCCAGGGTGGCGGTGCCGCCCACCTTCAGTTGCGAAGCGGTGGTGGGGCTGACGTCGACGAATAGCGTGCCGGTGGGCGATTGCGTGTAGTTGCCCAGGATCGTCAGCGTGCCGATGGAGCCGCCAGGACGCACGACGCCGTCGTTGGTCACATTGCCGCCGATGGAGCCGTGCCCGCGCAGCGTGCCCCCGCTGCCGACGGCGACGTCGCCCAGGATGCTGGCGGTGGGATGGGCGGCATCGCCAATTTCCAGCGTGCCTGCGGATACCGAGGTGCCGCCCGAGTAGGTGTTCACGCCGTTCAGGATCAGCATGCCGCTGCCGGTCTTGGCCAGCGCGCCGCTGCCGGTCAGCTTGGAATCGATGATGGCGGTGGCATTGGAGTCGACTTCGATGGCCGAGGTGGATGCCGCCAGCCCGATGGCGTCGCCGGTGACGCGGTAGCCATCGGTGGAGAACTGCATGCCGTTCACCGCGATTGCACCTTGGCTGCTATCGACCGTCACCGTACCCGCCTTCCCGCCGAACACGGGGCGCACATAGGTCTGGTCGAGCTCGTAGTTGGTGGTGCCGTCGGTTGTGGTCCAGTTTGTGCCGTTCGCCGTCCAGGTGCCGGAGCCGCCGGCAATTGTGCCGTCGGCCACGGTGTTGGCGCCGTCCCAGTAGTGGGTGCTGGGGTCGGGGAGGAGCGTCACGGTCAGCGCGCCGTTCACATTGCTCAGCCGTGCGAGCAGGCCATTGTTGACGGAGACGAAGGCCGTGTTGTTGCTGTACGTCCCCAACCCGGTGGGGCGTACGACGGTATAGGATTGCCCGATCGCCAACCCGGCGCCGTCAAGGCTGATCGCGGCGCCGCTGACGGCCGCCGTGCCGTTCACGTCCAGATAGCCATAGCTGACGGGGTCGACGACATTGAAGGTCAGTCCACCGTCGGTCTGCGAATAGTTGCCCGTGATGGTGACGGGGTTGTTGATCCGAAGGGTCGTGCGGTAGTTGGTGACGGACAGGCCCGCCGCGTTGATGTCGTCGTTGAGCAGCAGGTTGCCACCCACAAATGCCAGGTTTGCGCCCGTCACCTTGATGAGGCCTTTGTCGGCCGCACCCAGGCCGCCGCTCGCGCCGGTGAGAGTGCCGAAGACGTTGCCGCTGCCGCCTCTGATGAAGAGGGAGCGGGCGCTGGCGGAGGTCAGGTCGCCCGCGATGAGGCCGCTGTTGGTAATCGTACTGATATAGCTGTTGCTATCGAGCTGGATCGCCGCATTCCGGCCGGTGATGGTGCCGCTATTGGCGAGCAGGCTTACGCTGCTGGCGCCGGACAGGTAGATGCCGGTATCGAACGACCCCCCTGCGGCGCTGCTGGGCGCACCCACGATCAGGCCCGTGTTGGTGATCGTGCCGGCCGTGCTGGTATCCATGAAGATGCCCGCAATGTCGCCGGAGATGGTCCCGGAATTGGTGAGCGTGCCCACCCGCCCGTTGCCCTGCGCAAGCAAGCCGAGCTGGCCCACCATAGTCCCGCTGTTCTCCAGCGTTTCGATGGCGCCGTTTTCGGTGACCACACCGAACCCCGCAAGGACACCGCCGATGTTGGCGCTTTGCAAGGTGCCGGTGTTGGTCAGGTTGGTGATCGTTCCGCCATTGTTCCAGATGGCTGCAATCGTCCCGCCGAAGGCACTGTTGCTGCTGATCATCCCGGCATTGCTGATCGTGGCGATGCTGCCCTCATTGAAAATGCCGGCACGTGAGCCGGCGAGGGTGGCGCCGGCAGTGTTGATCACGCGGGTGATGCTTGCGCCACTGGCGTTCAGGACGCCCGCTACGGTGACACCCGTTCCGGTGGACGAGAGAAAGCCGTTGTTGGTCACTTCATACAACATGGCGTCGTTCAGCAGGCCGGCCTGTGTGCCAACGATGGTGCCGGAGTTGAGCAGCGTGCTGCCGGGGGCGGTGATGGAGGCGTGCACCCCGATGTCGGCGCCGGAGAGCGTGCCGGTCCCGGTGATCGTAAAGTTACCGTTCGTCCATTCGGCGCAGTCCTCGGCGCCGAAGAGCGTCGTGCTGGTGGAGTTGACTGAGAGGCACGCCGCCGCATCGGCCATGCCGGGAAGCAGGCTGGCGGCCACCAGAGAAACACCGGACAGAAGTTGCGTCGACCGGGAAAAGGCCGCCGTTGAGCCGGCCCGCGCGGATGCCGCGGGAACGGAGTTGGTACGCTTTTTTTGGTGTTTCAGCTTCAAGGCAGGCTCCCGCCAGGGGCGATGTCATGGGATATCAGGCGGCAACCGAGGGAGCTGGGGCGATCCACGCGGTAGGCGCCAGGTATGGATTCGGACTGGCGGCCATTCGGTGGGCGCACGATCTCACCCCGAACACTACCGGCGAAGGAGCATCCTCAAAGCGTGCAACAAGGGTGAAATACAGGCTTTTATTTCGCTTTGCGCGGTCGGCGCATCGGCTCGGCCAGCCGCTGAACCCTGCTGGTCAGGCCTGAGACCCCGGAAAGCGCTTTGCCAGCGCCTGCCCGACGTCGTGCAGGACCGTCTTCCAATCGCCCGGAGCGGGCTGGCGGAACAGGTGCAGCGACGGATACCAAGGTGTGTCGGACCGGTGCAGCAACCAGCGCCAGTCGGGCAGGAAGGGCAGCATCACCCATGCGGGACGATTCAGTCCGCCCGCCAAATGCACGGGTGACGAGTCGACAGAGACGAGCAAGTCGGCCAGGGACAGGATGGCAGCCGTGTCCTCAAAATCGGCGATCTCTGCGTCCAGCGGCACGAGATTCATGCCGGGCGGCCTCTCGGCAGCCTGGGCCGCGGCTGGCCCTTTCTGAATGGCGAGATACGTAATGCCGGGCAAGGCCAGCGGCGCCATGTCCGCCAAGGCAAGGGACCGGTTGGCGTCGTTCGAATGCGTGGGTCTGCCTGCCCAGGCCAGCGCCACCCATGGCCGTGGCAAGCCGGCCAGCCGCTTGCGCCATTTCTCGACGCGGGCCGCATCGGCCGACAGGTAGCCGACCTGGCCCGGCAGGTCGGCCATGCGCAGGCCGATCGCCATGGGCAGGGACATCAGTTCGCAGTGCTGGTCGAACGGCGGGGGGATCTGTCCGCGCGGGAAGGCGTCGGGGCCGACGAGGCGCCGGGCGAAGGACAGCAGGTCGGGATGGACTTCCAGCACGACGCGCGCGCCGCTACGGGTCCGGGCCGCGTCGATCAGGCGCATGAATTGCAGCGTGTCGCCGTACCCCTGCTCGTCATGGATGAGCAGCGTCTGACCCGCGATGCGGTTGCCGTCCCAGCGCGGCCGCTGCACCTTGCGGTCCATGCCTGCGGTATGGGAAAGGCTGTAGCGCCAACGGTATTCCAGCCACCCGCGCTCGAAGTCGCCTTGCAGCAAGCGCGTTTCGGCCAGGTCGAATCGGGCAGACAGGTTGCCGGGCATGGCTGTGGCGAGCATGGTCTGAATGTCAGCGGCTTCCTGGACGCGCCCTTGAAATTTCACTGCCAGACCGAGAAGGCGCCATAGTGCGGCGGGAGCGCCGCGCGCGTCCATGTTCTCGCGCAGCAGCCGCTCGGCTTCGGCGTTCTGTCGCTCAGTCAGCAGTTCGCGGACGCGGCGTGCCAAGTCTTCCGAGTCTTGCGCTTCGGCTGTTGCAGCCTGCGAGCCGCATGCCGTCCGCAAGCGCGTGAGTAGTTCGAGCGCCTGCGGATGGGTGGGTGCGAAGGCCAGCAGCGCTTCGGTCCATTGCAGCGCCTGTGCGGGCCGCGACCGCGCGGCTTCAATCTCCACGAGATTGATGTATGCGTTCGCCAGACGCGGGTTGCATTCGATGGCGCGTTGCGCGGCGTTTGCCGCGGCATCGTAATCGCCCAGTTCGCGCAGCACGAAGGCGAGGTTGCTGTGCGCCTCGGGGTAGTCGCCGCGCAATGCGAGCGCGCGGACGTAGTGCTGACGCGCTTCGTCCAGGCGATTCACGCCCGTGTACGCATTGCCGAGATTGTTGAGCGCTTCCGGGCTGTGCGGCTGAAGTTTCGCCACCCGCTCAAGACACTCGACGCTGTCGGCGTGACGCCCGGCTTCCTGCAGGATGATCCCCAGGTTGCTCCACGCCATGACCAGCCCGGGATCGCGTTGCGTGGCCTGCCGCGCGGCGGCCTCGCCTTCAGCGAGCAGGCCTTGCTGCCGGCAGATCTCGGCCAGGTTGCCGAAATAGACCGCGGGCGCGGCGTCGGTCCGGCATGCCTGTTGCAGCAGTTCTAGCGCCAGCGCGGGCTGGCCGAGCGCGTGCGCGATCAAGCCCAGCAGGTGGCAGGCATCGGCCTGTCCTGGCGATGCGGCCAGAATGCGGCGGCACAGGATCTCTGCCTGAGCCGCCTGTCCGGCGTTCCAGTGGGCATAGGCCTGTTGCAGGGCTTCGCGCAAGGAAAGCTGCGTGCCTGCCGTCGGCGTTGGCGGTGGGGGCGTGGGTGCCATGATGAGACCGGCGGCCGCCGTCCGGGCCGGCCTGAAAGGAACGTGAAGCGCAGATTCTAGTGCCTTCGCGCGCTTGCCATCTACGCGCCGCGCCGTATCGTCACCCGCAAGCCCGGGCCGAAGTCGCTATTAGCATCGCGCAGGGCAAAGGCAATGCGCATGCCGTGCGCATGGGCGATGCGGCGGGCGATGGAGACGCCCAGGCCGCTGCCGGCTTCCTCGTTGCCGGCGGCGCGCAGAAACCGGTCGCCCAGCCGCGGCAGCACCTCGGGCGCGACGCCCGGGCCCTGGTCGTCGACCGAAATCTGCGAGGGCGAGAAGGCCAGACGCACCCGGCCATGGCGCGGGCCGTACCGGATGGCGTTGTCAAGGATGTTCTTCAGCATGATGACAAGCGCGTCGGCATCGCCCGCCATCGGCAGCGGCAGGACGCCCGGCTCGGGCCATTCCACCGCGATGTCCACGTCCCGCCGGTTGGCGATCCAGAGGCAGTCGCTGACCGCCTGCTCGGCCACGGTGCGCCAGTCAACGGAGCCGCCGAAGTCCGTGTGATTGGCATTGTCCAATCGCGCCATCGTCAGCAACTGCGAGACCAGCCGGTCCAGCCGCTCCATTCCGCGCGTCACGCTGGATTGCGCCTCGCGCAGCGCGTCCGGGTCTCGCGTGCGTTGCATTACGTCCCACTGCGCCCGCACTGCGGCCAGCGGCGTGCGCAGCTCGTGCGCGGCATCCGCGGTCAGCCGGCGCTCTTGCTCGATCAGCGTGCCAACCCGCGCAAGCAAGCCGTTCATGGAAGACACCAGCGGGGTGAGTTCGCCCGGCACGCCGGACAGCGGCAAGGGCTTGGCGTCGTCCGGGCTGCGACGTTCCAGTTCGGACGATAGCCTGCGCACGGGGGACATCGCCTGGCGCACCGCGTAGATCAGCAGCCCGATCAACACCGGCAGGCCCAACAACCAGGGCAGGATCTGCCCCGCCACGTAGGCGATCACCAGGTCGTCGCGTTCTCCGATGCGCTGCCCCACGGCGACCCGCGTCTGGCCTGATGGATCGTCCAGGTAAAAGAGCCGCCAGGGTTCCCCGTTGACGATGCTTGCCGCAAACCCTTCGCGATCTTCATTGCGGGGAAACTGCAGGGCTTCGGGATCCAGCACCAGAGGGGCTTGCGCACCGCGCCATATGGCCACCGACAGGTCGCCAAGGCCGGCATCGCCTGCTGTGTCCGATGCGGGCAACTGCGCGCGCGCGGGCTGTGTCTGGGCGGAAGGCGGGATCAGCGCCGATATCGCGATCGTCTGTTGCGCCAGGCGCACCATGTCGGTGTCATAGAGCTCGTTGATCTCGTGGGTGGCGCGCCAGTACGTGCCCGCGATGGTGACGAGCCACGCGAATGGCGCCGCAAGCAGCACTGCAATGATCAGGCGGCGTTGCAATGTCATGAGTCGGCTTCCACCTGGCCCAGCGCGTAACCCGAACCCCGCACGGTGCGCACGATCTTCGGATGGATCTTTTTGCGCAGATGATGCACGAACACCTCCAGCGCGTTGCTTTCGAGTTCGGCTTCCCAGTCGTAAAGCTTGTCGCGGATGAAGTCGCGCGTCAGCACGCGATTCGGATGCGTCAGGAACAGTTCCAGCAGCAGGGCTTCGCGCGTCGTAAGGTCCACCTTCTGGCCCTTCCAATGCACTTCGTGGAGAGCTGGGTGGTAGTCGAGATCGCCGTGATGCCAGACGGGCTCTGGCTTGCCGGCGACACGCCGCGTCACCGCGCGCAGGCGAGCCGCCAGTTCATCCAGGGTGATGGGCTTGATGAGGTAATCGTCCGCGCCGGCATCCAGGCCCGCAATGCGGCTGGAGACCGCCTCGCGCGCCGTCAGGATGACAACGGGCACGGTGCGCCCATCGCGGCGCCAGCGGTTGAGCAGCGACACACCGTCTTCGCCCGGCAGGCCAAGATCGAGGACCACGGCGTCGTAGTGCACGACGCTGATCGCCTGGTCGCCTTCCCGGCTGCTGGAGAACCAATCGACGGCGTAGCCCAGAAGCCGTAAGCCGGATTTAAGACCATCGCCAATGAGCGGGTCGTCTTCAATGATGAGAATTCTCATTTATCGTCTTCTCGCCGTGCAGTATTGAGGTTAACACCGCGCGGGTGGTTAATTTCTCATTAAGGTTCCGTGCCTAAGCTGCGCTCCATCGTATCGGGAAAATCAGTTCCTAAGCATGGAATACCGCATGCCCCACAACAAATGTTTCGCCCCGTCCGCCTGGACGGCGATGGCCGCGCGGCCTCGGGATGTGCCCGCAACGCTGCACATCCATCCCATCGAGGATCCGATGCGTGAGCGGATCGAATCCTACATCCACCAACGTTATCAACAGCGTTTTGGCGCCCGGCTGACCGAGTGGCTGCCCACGCTGGTCAGTGTGCAGCGAGACGGCGAGATCCTCGCGGCCGCGGGCTATCGCAGCGCCAGCGATCCGCTTTTTCTGGAGCGCTATCTGTCCGCGCCCATCGAGCAGTACGTGCGCGATCAAGGCGCGCCCGTCGCACGCAGCCTCATCGTTGAAGCCGGGCAGTTCGCCGCCGTGCGGCCGGGCGGCGGCAGATTGCTGGTGCCGCTTCTGGCCAGGCATCTGCATGCCGAGGGCTTTGACTGGGCGGTCAGCACGCTCACCATCGAATTGCACCATCTGTTCCAGCGGATGGGACTGGCGCATCAGCCGATCTCGGCAGCGACCTCGGATCATCTGAACGAAGCCGAGCGCAAGGACTGGGGCAATTACTACGCGCATGCGCCGACGGTGTTCGCGGGGCGGCTCAACGCCATTCTTGGCCGCCTTCCGGAGATGGACGTATGAACGTATCCGATTTTTTTGCACTGTTGAAAGACCCCGCGCGTGCGCGCGCATTGGCGGTCCAGACGCCGGCCGAGGGGCCGGATTACGCCGCGCTCATCGCCCGTGTGGACAAGCTTGCCGAAAGCCTCGCGGCGCGGGGGGCGACGGTGGTGGCCTCGCTGATGGACAACGGTCTTGAGTGGATCGTGCTGGATCTGGCCTGCCTTCAAGCGGGCGTGGTGCACGTGCCCCTGCCGCTGTTCTTCACGCCGGGCCAGTGGCGCGAGACCCTGGATGCCGCAGGCGTGAACGCCGTCGTCGGACCGGCTTCATTGCAGCCCACGTTGCAGGCCTTCGGGTTCGAGATCGCCGCGCAATGGCAGGGCCACACGGCGCTGTTCCGGCGCGCTTTCGCCAAGGTGCCATTGCCCGCCGGCACGGCCAAGATCACCTTTACGTCCGGATCGACCGGCAGTCCGAAAGGCGTGTGCCTGGGCGCGGCCCAGATGCTTGCGGTGGCGAGCGGTCTGGCGGCCGCCACGCAGCCGCTTGGCATCGCGCGCCATTTCACGGCGCTGCCCCTGCCGGTCCTGCTGGAGAACATCGCCGGCGTCTACGCGCCGCTGATCGACGGCGCGGCCATTTGCGTCAACCCATTGAAAGAGGTCGGGCTTCAGGGATCGTCGCGCTTCGATCCGGCCGTGTTTCACCAAGCCCTCGTGGCGGGCCGCGCGCAAAGCGTCATCGTGCTGCCGCAGATGCTGCGCGCTTACGTGGGCTGGCTGGGCGCCGCAGGCATCGCTGGCCCCAACACGCTGCGTCTTGTCGCGGTGGGCGGGGCGGCGGTGGGAGGCGACCTGCTGGACAGCGCCCGCACGCTGGGGATACCGGCTTACGAAGGCTACGGGCTTTCGGAGGCGTGTTCGGTGCAGACCCTGAACCTGCCCGGCGCGGACTGTCCCGGATCGGCGGGCCGCCCCTTGCCGCATGCGCGCGTGCGCGTCGCTGCCGACGGTGAACTCGAGGTGGCCGGCGCGCTGGCGCTGGGCTATCTGGGGCAGCCCGCGATGCCCTCGACATGGTTGCCGACAGGCGACCTGGGCCGCATCGACGATGCCGGATTCCTGCATATCCGCGGTCGAAAGAAGAATGTGCTGATTACCGGATACGGACGCAATGTGTCGCCCGAATGGGTCGAGCTGCGCCTGGCGAACCAGCCCGTCATCGCGCACTGCGTCGTGTTGGGCGAAGGCCAGGCAGCGCTGGGCGCCGTGATCTGGCCGCTGGGCGATCCCAGCGACAGCGCCATTCAAGCGTGCGTCGACCAGGTCAACCAGGGGCTGCCGGACTATGCCCGGATCGGATCCTGGATGCGTGCGCGGGCCGAGTTTTCTGCCACCAGCGGCCTGGCGACGGTGAATGGGCGTCCGCGCCGGCAGGCCGTCGCCG
This sequence comes from Pseudomonadota bacterium, assembly GCA_023432075.1. GTDB lineage: Bacteria > Pseudomonadota > Gammaproteobacteria > Burkholderiales > Burkholderiaceae_B > Achromobacter. Next base: position 12,695 of record JAEYVD010000370.1, read on the forward strand.
AATTGCACGCCGATCTCTTTTCCGCGGGTTACCGCTCAACTATCGATGTAGACCCATCATGACCTTTTTCGAACAGTTGCTTGAACAGACGCGCGAGGCCCGGGAGTCCCTGGTGGCCACGCCCATCATCCAGGATTGCCTGCGCGGCCAGGTTGCGCGGCCCGCCTATGCGGCGTTTCTGCGCGAGGCCTATCACCACGTCAGCCACACCGTGCCGCTGATGCACGCGTGCCGCGCGCGCATGCCGGCACACCTGGCATGGATGCTGCCCGCGATCGATGAATACATCGAAGAGGAGACCGGCCACGATGCCTGGATCCTCAATGACCTGCGTGCGCTGAGACACGATGCGGACGAGGTTCGCCGCGCCGGACCCGGGCCGGCCACTGAAATCATGGTGGCTTACGC
>JAEYVD010000374.1 GCA_023432075.1 Pseudomonadota bacterium
CACGCCTTATTTGCCGGTCCTGCCCGATCCCGCCAATGGCAGCAGTGAGAAAGCGAATTCAAGCCTGGCTCGCGCAAATTTTTTCCAAACCACGTCAGGGCGCCTCGGCCCTGTCGCATGTCCGAAGAGGTCATCAATGTCTGTAGCTGACATCAAGAAATCCGATATCGTTGCGCAATTCCAACGCGCTCAGGGCGATACCGGCTCCCCCGAAGTTCAGGTGGCTCTGCTCACCGCCCGTATCAACGAGCTGACCGGTCACTTCAAAGAACACATGAAGGATCATCACTCGCGCCGCGGTCTGCTGCGTATGGTCAGCCGTCGCCGCAAGCTGCTCGACTATCTCAAGGGCCGCAATCCCGATTCGTACCGCGCACTGATCGAAAAACTCGGTCTGCGCAAGTGATCGACGGGGCTGGCTCCCCATGACGCAACCGTGGTCGGTGCGACGCATGTCGCAGCGGCCACGGTTTTTCATTTGTAAGGAATAATCGTCATGTTCAACAAAGTGACTAAATCGTTCCAGTACGGCCAGCACACGGTCGTCCTGGAAACTGGCGAGATCGCTCGCCAGGCCTCCGGCGCCGTTGTGGTGTCGATCGAGGACACCGTCGTCCTGGCCACCGTCGTGGCTGCCAAGAAGGCCAAGCCGGGTCAGACGTTCTTCCCGCTGACCGTCGACTACATCGAAAAGACCTACGCCGCCGGCCGCATCCCCGGCGGGTTCTTCAAGCGCGAAGGCAAGCCCTCCGAAAAGGAAACGCTGACGTCGCGCCTGATCGACCGTCCGCTGCGTCCGCTGTTCCCCGAAGACTTCTACAACGAAGTCCAGGTGGTCCTGCACACGCTGTCGGTCAATCCTGAAATCGATCCCGACATCGCCGCCATGATTGGCGCCTCGGCCGCGCTGGCCATCTCGGGCATCCCGTTCAACGGCCCGATCGGCGCCGCGCGCGTGGGATACATCGATGGTCAATACACCATCAACCCGACCGCATCGGACCTGAAGTCGTCCAAGCTGAACCTGGTTGTCGCCGGTACGGAAAACGCCGTGCTGATGGTCGAATCGGAAGCTGACCAGCTGTCCGAAGAAGTCATGTTGGGCGGCGTGGTCTATGGCCACCAGCAAATGCAGACCGTCATCAACGCCATTCACGACCTCGTGAAGGACGCCGGCAAGCCCGATTGGGATTGGCAAGCGCCCGCCAAGGACGAGGCCCTGATCGCCGCGGTCACCGCCGCCGGCCAGGAAGGCCTGAACGCCGCCTACCAGATCCGCGAAAAGCAGGCCCGCACGGCCAAGCTGCGTGAAGTGTCGGCCGACGTGTCGGCCAAGCTGGCTGCCGCCGCCGCCGAAAAGGGCGAGCCGGCTCCGGATGCTGTCACCGTCGACAACATCATGTTCTCGCTGGAATCGGCCATCGTCCGTGGCCAGATCCTGAACGGCGAACCGCGTATCGACGGCCGCGACACCCGCACCGTGCGTCCCATCAGCGTGCGTCTGGGTGTGCTGCCCCGCGCGCACGGCAGCGCGCTGTTCACCCGTGGCGAAACCCAGGCGCTGGTCGTGGCCACGCTGGGCACCAAGCAGGATGAGCAGATCATCGACGCGCTCATGGGCGAGTACCGTGACCGCTTCATGATGCACTACAACATGCCTCCGTTCGCCACCGGCGAAACCGGCCGCATCGGTGTGCCCAAGCGCCGCGAAATCGGCCACGGCCGCCTCGCCAAGCGTTCGCTGGTGCCGCTGCTGCCGGCTCCGGAAGACTTCCAGTACACGATCCGCCTCGTGTCGGAAATCACCGAATCCAACGGCTCCTCGTCGATGGCCTCGGTCTGCGGCGGCTCGCTCGCCATGATGGACGCTGGTGTGCCCATCAAGGATCACGTGGCCGGCGTGGCCATGGGCCTGATTCTGGACGGCGGCAAGTTCGCCGTGCTGACGGACATCCTGGGCGACGAAGATCACCTGGGCGACATGGACTTCAAGGTCGCGGGCACCGAAAACGGCGTCACCGCACTGCAGATGGACATCAAGATCCAGGGCATCACCAAGGAAATCATGCAGGTTGCGCTGGACCAGGCCCGTGAAGGCCGTCTGCACATCCTCGGCAAGATGAAGGAAGCCCTGGACGGTTCGCGCGGCGAGCTGTCGGCTTTCGCGCCGCGCATGCTGACCATCAAGATCAACCCCGAGAAGATCCGCGACGTGATCGGCAAGGGCGGCGCCACCATCCGCGCGCTGACCGAAGAAACCGGCACGCAGATCGACATCTCCGACGACGGCACGATCGTGATCGCCAGCGTCGACGAAGCGCAGGCCAAGGAAGCCCAGCGCCGCATCGTCGAGCTGACCGCCGACGTCGAAGTGGGCCAGATCTACGAAGGTTCGGTCCTGCGTCTGCTGGACTTCGGCGCCATCGTGCAAGTGCTGCCGGGCCGCGACGGTCTGCTGCACATCTCCGAAATCGCCAACTACCGCATCGCGAACATCAACGATGTGCTGAAGGTCGGCCAGCAAGTCCGCGTCAAGGTCATCGAGGCCGACGACAAGGGCCGTCTGCGCCTGTCGATCAAGGCGATCGGCGGCATCGAGCAGCAGCAAGCTGCCGCGCCCGAAGCTGCTCCCCAATCGGAACCGCAAGCTGAATAAGCCTGCAGCCTCCTGATTGAAAGACGGCGCCGCAATGGCGCCGTTTTTTTGTCTGCGGCGTGGCGGCCATGCGGGGCGGCCCGCGGCTCCCCAGTCGGTCCGCCTTCCTGTAAAGTCTTGCGCGAGAGAAGCGCCGCCCAGATGCGGTGCGCTTTACGCTTGATCGAAGGGGGCATACGGATGAACAAGGCATGACGGCGTGGCCGATAACCGCAGTCACCGCAGCGCTGCTGGCTGCGCTGCTGACGGGCTGCATGTCACCCCCCGGGCCAGGACAGCGCGGCCCCAAGGGCGTGGACATGACGGCGGACCAGTTCGCGCAGACGGACTTCAACCGCACCGTCACGCTGGAGG
>JAEYVD010000375.1 GCA_023432075.1 Pseudomonadota bacterium
CTGAGCCGTCTCACCCAGTGACAATCTCCTCCATGTGGATGGGTTGACGGGTTGCCCGGCGCTGCAAGTATGATGGCGCAAACTGGATACGGCCCCACTCAATTGGGGCCGTATCACCTTTAGCCAAAGTATGGAGATAACCCCAATGAATAAGCCTTTGGACGGGGGACTGGCAGCCTTGAACGTGCCCGCGTACGTCAAGCACCGCGGACTGATCGACTGGGTTGCCAGTTTCGTCGCGCTGGCCAAGCCCGATCGCGTCGTGTGGTGCGATGGCTCGCAGGAAGAGTACGACCGCCTGTGCGAGCAGATGGTCCAGTCCGGCACCATGCGCCGGCTCAACCCCGCCAAGCGCCCCAATTCCTATCTGGCGTGGTCCGACCCGTCCGACGTGGCGCGGGTTGAAGACCGCACCTTCATCTGCTCGGACCGCGCCGAAGACGCCGGCCCCACCAACAACTGGGCCGACCCGGCCGAAATGCGCGACACGCTGAACGGCCTGTTCGACGGCGCCATGCGCGGCCGCACGCTGTACGTGGTGCCGTTCTCGATGGGCCCGCTGGGGTCGGACATCGCCCACATCGGCGTCGAACTGTCCGACAGCCCGTACGTGGCCGTGAACATGCGCATCATGACGCGCATGGGCAAGCAGGTGTATGACGTGCTGGGCACCGATGGCGACTTCGTGCCCTGCCTGCATTCGGTCGGCAAGCCGCTGGCCGAGGGCGAGGCCGACGTGGCCTGGCCGTGCAACCCCACCAAGTACATCGTGCACTTCCCCAAGACCCGCGAAATCTGGAGCTACGGCTCCGGTTACGGCGGCAACGCGCTGCTGGGCAAGAAGTGCTTTGCGCTGCGCATCGCATCCACGATGGGCCGCGACCAGGGCTGGCTGGCCGAACACATGCTGATCCTGGGCGTGACCTCGCCCAAGGGCCGCAAGTACCACGTCGCTGCCGCCTTCCCGTCGGCCTGCGGCAAGACCAACTTCGCCATGCTGATCCCGCCGCAAGGCATGGACGGCTGGAAGGTCACCACCATTGGCGACGACATCGCCTGGATCAAGCCCGGCCCGGACGGCCGCCTGCATGCCATCAACCCCGAGGCCGGCTACTTTGGCGTGGCCCCCGGCACCAGCGAGCAGACCAACTTCAACGCCATGGCCACGCTCAAGGCCAACGTCATCTTCACCAACGTCGCGCTGACCGACGACGGCGACGTCTGGTGGGAAGGCATGACCGACACGCCGCCGGCGCACCTGGTCGACTGGCAAGGCAAGGACTGGACGCCCGAGATCGCGCGCGAAACCGGCCGCAAGGCCGCGCACCCGAACGCGCGCTTCACCGCGCCCGCCTCGCAATGCCCGTCCATCGACCCCGAATGGGAAAACCCGAAGGGCGTGGTCATCGACGCGTTCATCTTCGGCGGCCGCCGCTCCACCACCGTGCCGCTCGTCACCGAAGCGCGCAACTGGGTCGAAGGCGTCTACATGGCCGCCACGATGGGCTCCGAAACCACCGCCGCGGCCGCCGGCCAGCAAGGCGTGGTGCGCCGCGATCCGTTCGCCATGCTGCCGTTCTGCGGCTACAACATGAGCGATTACTTCGGCCACTGGCTCAAGCTGGGCAAGCAGCTCGAAGCCGCCGGCGCGACCCTGCCGCGCATCTACTGCGTGAACTGGTTCCGCAAGGGGCCGGACGGCAAGTTCGTCTGGCCGGGCTTTGGCGACAACATGCGCGTGCTGCGCTGGATGCTGGGCCGCATCGATGGCCAATCCAAGGGCGTGGACCAGGTGTTCGGCGTGTCGCCCAGCTACCAGGACATCGACTGGACCGGCCTGGAATTCAGCCCGGACAAGTTCGAGCAGGTCATGTCGGTCGATGAGAACGCCTGGCGTGAAGAGCTGGCGCTGCACCACGAGCTCTTCGGACAGCTGTCGCAAGGCCTGCCCGACGAACTGCGCACCACCAAGACCCAGATCGAAGGCCGTCTGGCGGCTTGAGGCTGCTGGATCCGGTGATCTGAACGAACCCGCCTGCTGTGCGCAGGCGGGTTTTTTTGCGTGCAGCGGGTTCAGCTCGGGGTGCTTATACCGCGTTGCTGGCCGCGATCCCGTCCAGCGCCTTGGCCACGTCGTCCGGCAATTGCAGCGACGCGGCGGCCAGGTTTTCCCGCAGGTGTTTCGGCGAGGACGTCCCCGGAATCAGCAGGATGTTGGGCGAGCGGCGCAGCAGCCAGGCCAGCGCCGTCTGCATTGGCGTCGCGCCGATCCGCGCCGCGGCATCGTTCAGGATGGACGACTGCAGCGGGCTGAAGCCGCCTAGCGGAAAGAACGGCACATAGGGAATGCCTTCGCGCGCCAGGTCGTCGATCAGCGCATCGTCGGCGCGGTGCGCGACGTTGTATTGGTTCTGCACGCACACGATGTCGCAGATGCTTCGGCCCTGCGCCACCTGCGTGGGCGTCACGTTGCTCAGCCCGATGTGCCGGATCAGCCCTTGCTGCTGCAGGCCCGCCAGCACGGACAACGGTTCCTCGATGGAGCCTTCGGCCGGGCCGTGCACGTCGAACATGGCGCGCAGGTTGACCACGTCCAGCACGTCGCGTCCCAGGTTGCGCAAGTTGTCGTGCACCGCGCGGGTCAGCTGTTCGGCCGAGAAGGCGGGATTCCAGGACGCATCGTCGCCGCGCACCGCGCCCACCTTGGTCACGATCACCAGATCCTCGGAATAGGGGGCCAGCGCCTCCCGAATCAGCTGGTTGGTGATGTGCGGGCCGTAGAAATCGCTGGTGTCGATGTGATTGACGCCCGCGGCCACGGCCTCGCGCAGGACGGCCAGCGCGGCGTCGCGATCTTTGGGCGGACCGAAAACGCCGGGACCGGCGAGCTGCATGGCGCCGTAGCCAAGGCGATAAACCTGGCGCGATCCGAGGGTATACGTGCCGCTGTCTGCGAGTTGAGTCATGTCTGATCCTGTTTGCGGTGAAAGGGGAGGCATGGGTCAAACGATAGAACTTCCGCCGCCGCCTGATAAGTCAATACAATCCGGACGGCTTGTACGGAAAAATGAACAATGGCGACCGACCTCGATGACCTCAACGCCTTCGTCGCGGTGGCGCGCGCCCAAGGCTTTCGCGAAGCGGCCCGCACGGCCGGCACCAGCGCCTCGCGGTTAAGCGACACCGTGCGCCGCCTTGAGGCGCAACTAGGCGTGCGGCTCTTTAACCGCACGACGCGCTCGGTCGCGCTGACGCAGGCCGGCCAGGAACTGCTGGCCCGGCTGGCGCCCGCACTGACGGAAGTGGAGGCGGCGCTGGATGCCGTCAACGTCTTTCGCGACAAGCCCGCCGGCACGCTCAGGCTCAATGTGCCGCTCAGCGCCGCGCGGCTCGTGCTGCCGTCCATCGTGCCGGCCTTCCTGGCCGCCTATCCCGACATCCGCCTGG
>JAEYVD010000393.1 GCA_023432075.1 Pseudomonadota bacterium
GTGTTGTCCTGGGTGGCGTCGGCGGCGCCGACCTCGCGGTCGTGCAGGGGGTCGTCAATGCGGGTCAAGGGAAAGCTCCGTGCCGTAGATGCGGGAAAGTCCGCCATTATCGCACCCGCGGACGGTGGAGGCGGATGGGTGGCATCGACGCGCCCGCTTCCGGGGACAGGCCCCAATGCATGGAGCCGGACGGCGGATAGGCCGGCGGCTACGTCTATCGGCGGCGAACTGAATTAACCCGTTATCGATAAGGACACTTTTTGCGCGGATGCCTTAGCATTGATGCACGCTTTCAGAGGACCGGTGCTGCCGGCCCGCAGCGGGCGCAGGCAGGGGCCGCACGCGGCTTCTTTCCGTAGGCACAGTACAGGACGGTCAGCAATGCCAAAACCCGATGCCGGATCGTCCCGACGGATTCTTCTTGTAGAAGACCATCCCGTCGAGCGCGCCTATCTGCAGAACATGTTGCTGGCATTGGGCTACCGCCGCGTGGCGGGGCTGGGAAGCAGCATCGAGGCGGTGGGCGCGATCACGCGCCAATACCATGACGTGCTCATCAGCGACATCGTGATGGGCGAGGGCGACGGCACGCGCCTGCCTAATGATCTGCGCCGGCTGGTGGACGCCGGGCGCCTGAAGAGCATGCCCCCCATCATCTGGATCAGCAGCCTGAGCGACGAGCTGCTCCAGTCGCACGTGCGGCTGGCCCTGCAGGCGGGTTGCCCGTCCGCGCAGGCGCTCGCGAAGCCCGTGTCGCGCGTGGCGATGCAGCAGGCCATCAAGAATGCGCTGCACAGCATCGACGACGAATCGGCCTCGCCGGACAAGCCCAAGTCCGTACGGCGCGAGGTGATGGAGGGGGCGCTGAGCCAGGCGCTGCTCTCGGGCACCAACATGAGCGTGGTGCTGCAACCGCAGATCAGCCTGTCGACCGGGCGTGTGGTCGCGGCCGAAGCATTGTCGCGCTGGGTCGACCCTAAATTGGGCGCGATCTCTGCCGCCGACTTCGTGCCTGCGGCGCATCGGCTGGGCATGGACCGTATGTTGTTCAGCCGCGTCACCGACCGGGTGCTGGAGGTGTTGCGCCGGCTGCAGGACGCAGATGTGGCGGTGCCGGTCGCGATCAACGCGTCGGCTTCCACGCTGTGCTCGCGCGACCTGCCCGGCCTGCTGGAGCAGAAGGTGGGGCAGGCGGGGCTGCCCGCCCGGCTGATCAAGGTCGAGCTGACCGAAGACGAACCCGTGACCGACTGGCTGGCGCTGTCGTCCACGCTGAACCTGTTGCGCGTGCGTGGTTTCGAGCTGGCGATGGACGATTTTGGCGCCGGCATCGCCTCCATGCGCCTGTTTTCGGCGATGCCGTTCAACGAACTGAAGATCGACCGGGATTTCATCGTCCACATGCACCGCGAACCGGCCTCGCGCGCCGTCGTGGCGGCGGCGATCGAAATGGGGCGGGTGCTGGGCCGGCGCGTGGTCGCCGAAGGGGTGGAGCAGGAGCGCGACGTGCAACTGCTTCGCGAACTGGGCTGCGACCTGGCGCAGGGCTATGGCATTTCGATGCCGTTGTCCCCGGACGATTTCATCGAATATTGCCGCACCCATTGAGCGCGGGCGGCGGCGGTTTGTTTGCCAGGATGGATTTGATTCGCGTCAAAAAACGGCTGGGGTACCCGAAATAGGGGGCCTGGGCGAAACTACCATTATGTCTGCGGCCTGTCTCGGTTCGGCACGGCCGCCGATTTACTGGGAGCGATGCCGATGCGACGAATTCCTTTCACGATCCTCGCCGTCAGCGTCCTGGCCTGGGCGGCCGCCTTGTGGCTGCAGCCGCCCGCCGCCTTCAACGTATGGACGTGGCGCGACCAACTGATTTTGCTGACCGGTCTGGCGGCTTATGTGCTGATGGCGCTCATCATGCTGCTGTCGGTCAGGCCCATATGGCTGGAAAAGCGGCTGGATGGCCTGGACAAGATGTACCGGCTGCACAAGTGGTGCGGTATCCTGGCCACCGCGCTGGCGGCGGCGCACTACCTCATCAAACTGGCCAAGCCGCTGCTGCTGGCGATCTTCGACCCGGTTCCCAAAACGCCCCGTGCGGCGGCCATGCTGGATATGTTCCGGGGATCGGCCAAGGACCTGGGCGAGTACGCCGTCTGGATTCTGGTGGCGATGGTGCTGCTGACACTGTGGCGCCGGTTTCCGTACCACGTGTGGCGCCAGGTCCATCGCATTGCCGCCGTGATCTTCCTGGTGGCGGCATTTCATGGCGTTGTGCTTACGCCGGCCGCATGGTGGCCGCAGCCGGCGGGGTGGCTGGTTGCCGTGGCGACCGCGGTGGGGTCGGTCTGCGCCGTCATGGCGCTGACGGGCCGCATCGGGCGGGCGCGCCGCTACAAGGGCACCGTGCTGGACGTGCAGCATCTTTCGGACGACATCCTGCGGGTGACCTGTCGAGTCGAGGGCGGCTGGCGCCACCGTGCCGGGCAGTTCGCCTTCCTGACGGCCGACCGCAAGGAAGGCGCGCATCCGTTCACGGTGTCGGGCGCCGACGACGGCTCGGGCCGGGTGCAGTTTTCGATCAAGGCGCTGGGCGATTACACCCGGCGCCTGCAGAAGCACCTGGCGGTCGGGCAGCCGGTAACCGTTGAAGGGCCGTACGGCTGTTTCGACTACCGCCGCGACGAGGGCCGTCGGCAGATCTGGGTGGGTGCGGGCATTGGTGTGACGCCCTTCATTTCATGGCTTGAGGCCTTGCAGACGCGGCCCGCCGACGCGCCCGACGCTACCCTGTATTACTGCGCCCGCAATGCGGCCGATGCGCCCTTTGCCGACCGCCTGCGCGAGTTGTGCGCGCGCGTTCCAAGCGTGAAACTGGACGTGCGCTACAGCGACGAGCACCGGCCCTTGACGGCCGTCGAGCTGGCGCAGGCGCGCCAGGAGGGGGCGCCTTGGCCAAGTGTGTGGTTCTGCGGTCCGACGGGCTTTGCCGACGCGCTGAAGGATGGCCTGTACCGGCGGGGGATGCCAGTGCGGCAGCTGTTCCACCAGGAGGCCTTCCAGATGCGCTAGCGCGTCAGAGGCCGGACACGTCGATATCGCCCGGGTAGTCCACCGAGAACTTCAACACTGTCTCGCGCGACTTGCCCGGCTCGATCTCCCAGTCCCACACCAGCTTGCCGTCCTCTTCGCGCTTGATGTCGCGGTCGGCGGGCGACAGCAGCTTGACCACGATTTTTTCATTGCGCGAAATGGGCAGGTGATCCTTGAAGGACACCTGTTCCTTGGTCGTCTTGTTGTTCTTGACGGTGATCTTGTATTCGTAGGTGACGCGCTTGCCGCTGCCCGAAAAGCCGGTGCTTTCGGTGTAGCGGTTGACCAGCTGGCGCTTGATGGAGATGCCCTCGTCCGCGCCCAGCGCCAGCTCCAGCTTTTCGCCGGGCATGACCGCCTTCATGGCGCCCGTGGCGACGAAGGCATCGTCCAGGAAGGTGTTGAGCGGACCCGCCAGGAACGGAAAGTCGGTGTTGTTGCTGGCCTGCGCGGTCAGGTAGACGGTTTCGCGCATCGCGGGCGTGGATTGGTATTGCAAGGTGGCCGGCAGCTTGGCGGTGGCGATGGCGACGCGCTGCGTGGTGTTGTCCGACAGCAGGGTTGCCGGGTTCTGGATCTGGAACGATGTGCTCGTGGCGGCGTTCTGGACCTGGGCCGTGGACAGCTCGATGGCCTCGGCCTGCGGCTCGGGCAGCATGGCGCTGTCTTCCATTGCGCTGGCGCGCGGCGCGCGCTTGGCGTGCATCTCGGCCTGAACGGCAGCAGGCGCCGGCGCGGCAACGGGCCGGGGCGGCGGGGGTGGGGCGGCCACGTCGATGATCCACGGGCGCAGCGTGGGCGCGCCGCCGCCCAGCGACGGGCGGGCCGTGGACAGCGTCAGCTTCACGTTGTTCCAGTCTTCGCCCGTGTTCTGACGGATGACACCGAAGTAGCCCAGGTCCACCTGGCGATCGGCCGGACGCAGGCGCGCATCGTAGGCGGGCGTCCAGCGCGCGCCCGCCACGGCATACGACAGCGCAAGGTCCAGCTTGCCGGCGCGTGCCATGCCGACGCGCAACGCCACCTTCTTGGTGCGCCGGCCGGCGTCGCCGCGGACCTGGCCAAGCTGGGTTTGCAGTGCCGTCATTTCGCGCTCCAGCGCGGTCTTCTGTTCGGTGACGCGGCGCAGGCCAGCCAGCGTCGTGGCCAGCGACTCGGCGCTGAGCGTCTGGATCGCCTTCAGTTCATCCAGGGTGATTCGGGCGCCGTCCTTGGCAGGTTCCGTGGCGCCGCGCTGCATCATCAGGATGAGTTCGCGCTGGTTGTCCAGCACTGCGGCCTCGTCGTCGAGCGCGGCCTGGCGGGCCGCCAGCTTGTCGATCTGCGCTTCGATCGACCGCACGCGTTCGTTGGCGGTGTCGGTCAGGTAGACGTCGCTGACCTTGACGTCCAGCAGCGTGGCCTGGCCGGTGCTCTTGGCGGAGACCTGCAGCGAGTTTTCCTGCAGCGAGGCCGGCAGGTTGTCCAGAATCAGTTCGTGTTCGCCGGCGGCCAGTTCGCTGCTGGCGGCGCGGGTGACGACCGCGCGGTCCTGGTAGACGGTGACCGCGCCAATGGACGAGGGCAGCGCGGCGGCAGCGGCGAAGCCGGGAATCGATGCAAAGGCCAGGGCCAGAAGGGTACGTCTCACGGAGTCACCTTTGAAAAGTTGGGCGCGGCCGGCATCACGAATTCCAGGGGGACACATCGCCGGCAAGCGCGAGAGTCTAGCCCTAGCCCCGCCTGGCGGGTTTACAGAAAATGACAAACGCGACAGGCCGATACGGCCCGCGCGGGCCCGGGCCTTACTCGCGTTCGGGGTGCGCCAGCCGGCGCAGCATGCCGACGGCGTTTTCGGCGGCGACCGATCGGTCATGACGGCGATATGCCATATCCAGCAGCGCGTGGGGTGCGTCACCCTTGATGGGCCGGTATTCGATGCCCTGCGCGCCCATGTGCCGCATCGCGGCGGGCACGATGGAAATGCCGACGCCTGCCGCCACCAGGCTCACGATCGACGCCATCTGAGGCGCCTCCTGGATGACGCGCGGCGCAAAGCCGGCGCGCTGGCAGGCGGACTGGATGGCGTCGTACAGGCCCGCGCCGATGGGCCGCGGATAAAGCACAAAGTCCTCCTCGGCCAGCGCGGCGATCGGGACCGCGCGCTTCCGGCTGAGCGGATGGTCCGGCGGCAGGGCGATCAGCATGGGCTCATCGAGCACCCGCTCCGATTCGAATTCGGCGTCCAGCACATAGGGCGGGCGGACAAAGGCCACGTCCACGTCGCCCGCGCGCAGGCCTCGCAGCAGCGTGACGGTATTGCTTTCGGTGAGCGTGATGCGCACGTCCGGATAGCGGTCGCGAAAAGCGCGGATGGCCCGGGGCAGGTAGGGATGAAAGACGGCCGACGCGGTAAAGCCGACCGTGATGGCGCCGCGTTCGCCGCGCCCCAGCCGCCTGGCCATATCGACGGCGCGGTCGGCGCTGGCCAGGATGGCGCGGGCGTCGTCCAGAAATTGCACGCCGGCTTCGGTCAGCGCGATGCCGCGGGGCAGGCGCAGAAAGAGCGGCGTGCCGATCTCGCGCTCCAATTGCTGGATCTGCTGGCTGAGCGGGGGCTGGCCGATGCCCAGGCGGGCGGCCGCGCGCGTGAAGTGCAGTTCCTCGGCGACGGCGGTGAAATACCGCAAGTGACGCAGTTCCATCGGTTTTAAATATAGACAGGAGCGGTTTCATATATTGGACATATGCAGGGGAAATGTCTACCTTGTTCTCCACGGGCTCCTGCCCGGGTGTTTTTCGAGAATCCTGATGTCTACCCCTTCTGCAAGTCACGCAGCCGCATCCGGCGGTTCGGCGCCGGCGTATCTGGCGCGCGGCACGCCCGGACTGCGCCGCGCCCAATGGGCGCTGTTTGCGGCTGGCTTTTCCACGTTTTCGCTGTTGTATTGCGTGCAGCCGCTGATGCCGCTGTTCACCCAGGCGTTCCATGTATCGCCCGCGCAAAGCAGCCTGGTGCTGTCCGTGAGCACGGGCTTGCTGGCCATCGCCATTTTCTTTGTCGGCCTTTTTTCGGCCGCCCTGCCGCGCAAGCGTGTCATGGCGTGGTCGCTGTTTGCGTCCGCCATGCTTGGCACCGTCGCGGCGGTCGCGCCGGACTGGCAGAGCTTGCTGGTCCTGCGCGCGCTGCAAGGTGTGGCGATGGGCGGAGTGCCTGCCGTGGCCATGGCCTACCTGGCCGAGGAGGTCGAACCGGGCACGCTGGGCTTCGCGATGGGGCTGTACATCAGCGGCAGCGCATTCGGCGGGCTGTCGGGGCGGGTCATTACCGGCCTGGTGTCCGATCATTTCGGGTGGCGCGCGGCGATGGGCACGCTGGGATTGCTGGGCATCGTCGCGGCCGTGCTGTTCCTATGGCTCCTGCCGGCCTCACGCCGCTTCACGCCACGCCGTGGCCATGGGTGGGCGGGGGTCTGGTCCGACGTGCGCGCCGGCGCTGGCGCGCACTTGAAGAACGGGCCGCTGTGCGCGCTGTTCGCCTTGGGCGGGCTGCTGATGGGCGCATTCGTGGCGGTCTACAACTACGTCGGATTCCGGCTGTTGCTCCCGCCGTTTTCGCTCAGCCAAACCTTCATCGGGTTCATCTTCGTCGTCTATCTGGTGGGCATTTTTGCCTCGACCTGGTTTGGCCGCCTGGCCGACCGGCACGGACGCGGCGCGATGCTGTCCGCCGCGTCGGCGCTTGCGCTGGCGGGGCTGGTGCTGACGCTCTCCGAATCGCTGCCCGTGCTGGTCGCAGGCATCGTGGTCTTCACGTTCGGGTTTTTTGCCGCCCATGCCGTCGCGAGCGGCTGGGTGGGGCAGATGGCGCACGGCTACAAGGCGCTGGCGGCGTCGTTCTACCTGCTGGTCTATTACGTCGGATCGAGCGTGCTGGGCGCGCTGGGCGGCCAGTTCTGGACGGCCGGCGGCTGGCACGGCGTGGCCGCGATGGCCGG
>JAEYVD010000446.1 GCA_023432075.1 Pseudomonadota bacterium
GGGACGAATACTGCGACTGGTATTTGGAACTGGCCAAGGTGCAGATCCAGACCGGCACGCCGGCCCAGCAGCTTGGCACCCGCCGCACGCTGATCCGCGTTCTGGAATGCGTGCTGCGCCTGGCGCATCCGATCATTCCGTTCATTACGGAAGAGCTGTGGCAAAAGGTATCGGTCGTGGCCGGCAAGCGCAAGGAAGGCGTGGCGGACAGCGTCAGCGTGCAGCCCTACCCCAAGGCCAATCCGGCTGCGGTGGATGCCGCCGCCGAAGCCGATGTGGCCGAACTGAAGGCGCAGGTCGAGGCCGTGCGCGCCCTGCGCGGCGAGATGAGCCTGTCGCCCGCCCAGAAGGTGCCGCTGTGCGCCCAGGGCGATGCGCCCATGCTGAGCCGCAACGCGCCCTACCTGGCCGCGCTGGCCAAGCTGAGCCAGGTTGATGTGCTGGACGTGCTGCCCGACGCCGGCGCGCCGGTGCAGGTCGTCGGCGCCAGCCGCCTGATGCTGCACGTCGAGATCGACGTCGCCGCCGAGCGCGTGCGTCTGGACAAGGAAATCGCCCGCCTCGCCGGCGAGATCGCCAAGGCCCAGGGCAAGCTGTCCAACGCCAGCTTCGTCGAGCGCGCACCGGCCGCCGTCGTGGAACAGGAAAAGGCCCGCATGGCGCAGTTCGGCGAAACCCTGCAGAAAGTGCAGGAGCAGCGCGCCAAGCTCGGCAACTGATCCTCGCACCGATCCTTAGCCCCAGAAACCCCGGACGCCGTTCCGGGGTTTTTGTTTCGGACCAGCGGGGATTCAGACCCCGCCGTCCGTCATCCGGTACCAGCTCACCACCGCATTGACGTACAGGCGGCGCAGCGGATAAAGCGGAAACGGCTTGATGGCCGACAGCGGCACGGGCAACGCTTTGGCATCGCCCGTGGCCACGTACTGTGCCATCGCGGCGCCCATGCACGTCTGCAAGCCGACGCCGCGGCCCTGGCAGCCGATGTCCACCAGCAACCCGGGCTGCGGTTCATGCAGATGCGGGAGATAGTCGCGCGTGACGGCCACCCTGCCGCACCACCGGAACTCGAACGGTGTGCCGGCCACCTGCGGGAACATCTTGACCATCACGCGTTCCAGATGCGCCCAGTCCGACTCGCCCCTGGGCTCGCGAAACGGGCCCCGGCCGCCCATCAAGAGGCGGCCCTGGTGATCCAGCCGGAAGTACAGCAGCAGGTTGCGCGTGTCGGACGTGACGTGGCCTTCGGGGAATATGCCCGCGCGGATGCGGTCGGGCAGCGGCACGGTGGCCACCTGGAACGTATTGGCATCGATGATGGACGGCTTGAGTCCGGGCCACAGGTCGCCGCCATAGGCATTGGTGCACATCACCACGCGGTCGGCGCTGACCGACGGCCCGCGTGCCGTGGACACCGTCCACTTGCCGCCGTCGCGCGCCAGGCCCGTGACGGGCGTGTCGGTATGCAGGGTCGCGCCCGCGTTCAGCGCGGCGCGCGCAAGACCGCGTGCGTAGCTCAGCGGCTGCACCGCGCCCGCCCGCCGGTCCACCCATCCGCCCAGATATTTGTCCGTGCCAATCAGCCGGGCGACCTGCGCCCGATCCAACGGTTGCGCGTCCACGCCCAGCCGCGCCCATTGCGCCGCGCGGCCTTGCGCGACACGCAGCGCCTCGGGCGTGTGGGCGCCCTGGATCCACCCATTGCGCACGCGCGGCACGTCCATCGCGTGGCGCTCGATCAGATCGAAGACCGCGTCCGCCGTCCCGCCCGCAAACCGTGTCAACCGCTCGCCGCGCTCGGGGCCGAACATCGCAATCAGATCGTCCGGGTCGTATTTCAAGCCCGGAATGACCTGCCCGCCATTGCGGCCCGACCCGCCAAAACCGATCTCGCGCGCCTCCAGAAGCACGACCTTGACGCCACGCTCGGCCAGATGCAACGCGGTGGAAAGGCCGGCGTAGCCGCCGCCGATCACGGCGACGTCGGCCTGCGTGGACGCGTCGAGCGGCCCGGTGGGCGGCGGCGGCGCCGCGGTGGCGGCCCACAGTGACGGGGAAAGCGGAAATGGCGCTGGCTGCATGACGCGTCCTTACATGGGATGCAACACGCGCCGCAGGAAGTCCTGCGTGCGTGGATGCTGCGGATGATTCAGCACTTCGCGGGCGGCGCCCTGCTCCACCATGACGCCGCCATCAAAGAACATGACGCGGTCGGCGACCTCGCGCGCAAAGCTCATTTCGTGCGTCACGACGACCATCGTCATGCCCGCCTCGGCCAGCTTGCGCATGACGCCCAGCACGTCGCCGACCAGTTCGGGATCCAGCGCCGAGGTGGGCTCGTCGAACAGGATCGCCTTCGGTCTCATCGCCAGCGCGCGTGCAATCGCCACGCGTTGCTGCTGGCCGCCCGACATCTGGTTCGGATGCGCGTGCTCCTTGTCCGCCAGGCCGACGCTGGCCAGCAGCTCGCGGCCGCGTTCCACGGCCTGGGCGCGCGGCTCTTTCTTGACGAAGATCGGGCCTTCGATGACGTTTTCCAGCGCCGTGCGATGCGGAAACAGGTTGAAGCGCTGGAACACCATCGCGACCTGCGTGCGGATCGACACGATGGAAGGCGCGTCGCAATCGACTAGCTCGCCGTCCACGGTGATGCGGCCGGCGTTGTAGCGTTCCAGCCCGTTTATGCACCGCAGGATGGTCGACTTGCCGGAGCCGGACGGTCCCACGACACACACGACCTCGCCCTGCTCGACTTCGGCGTCGATGCCCTTGAGGACTTCGAGCGGCCCAAAGCTTTTCCTCACGCCTTGCAGGCTGATCATTTGGTTGCGCTCCGTTTTTCCAGATGCCGCACCAGCAGGATGAGCGGCACGCACATCAC
>JAEYVD010000477.1 GCA_023432075.1 Pseudomonadota bacterium
GCCAGCCGGGCGTAGGCGGCTTCGGCCTTGCCCTGAAAGGCGGTCTGGCTGGCGATCTGGCGTTCGTTCAGCGCCTGGTTCTGCTGCTCCATGCTCTTCATCATGGATTCCAGCTGGCCGACGATGGCGGGCATGGCCTCGGCCTGCCGCTGCATGACTTCAGCCTGGCGCTGCAGCAGCTTGAAGGATTCTTCGCGCTGGTAGCTCTGCGAGTACACGCGCAGCGTGGTTGCGGTCTTGGTATCAAGAAGCTGCGCCGCGTGGACGCGGTCGCGCCGGGACAGCGCGGCCAACAGCCCCAGCATGGCGGATGCGGCCACGCCAGCGATCGAGGTGCCAAAGGCAAAGCCCAGACCCTTGACGGGGGCGGCCAGCGACGCGCGGATCGCGGCCAGATCGGTCGAGCTTTCAAGCGCAAGGCCGGTGCCGCGCAGCGTCACGACCATGCCAAGAAAGGTGCCGAGCATGCCCAGAAGGACCAGCAGGCCCACCAGATACGGGGTAAGCGACGGGCCGGGCAGGCCCACGCGCTCGCCTTCGATGCGCAGGCGCACGGCGTTGCGCAGACCGGCCGGAAGCTTGTCCAGCCAAGCGGCAAGGCTGCCCGGCGCTTCGTTCAGGTCCGATACGGCGCGCGTCAGCGACGACGTTGCCTGCTGGTAGCGCAGCAGTTCCAGCGCGCCCGCCAGGTAACAGACGCCGATCAGCAGCGTCACGGCCAGCGCCAGCGGGTTCGTGCCCGCGTAACCCGCGCCGATCCAGCCCACAACGGCCAGTCCGGCCAGGAAAACCACGATATTGATCAGATTCTTGGACATAGTGTCCTAATTAGCTGGTGCGAAGGGCGGCGAGCAGCCCTTCGACCGGTTGTAAACGAACATCCAATTCGGCCAGCAGAACGGCGCGCATGTCGGCGCGGAACGTGTCCAGGCACGCGCCGGCGGTAATGGCCGGGGCTGGCTGCGCCGTCCCGGCCTGCGCGGCGTCAACGGCGGGCGCCTCGGTATCGCCTTGCGCGTTGGCGGCTGCATCGGCCGGCGCTCCGGATTCAGCCTGGGCCTGCTCCGCTACCTGCGCCAGCGCGGCTTCCTCGGCCTTGCGCAGGCGGTCGAAGTGCACCTGCAGCAGTTTCGGGATTGCGCCCAGCAGGGCCCGCTCCTTGGGCAGCAGCGCGCGGTCCATGATCGCGTCCACGACGGCCAGGCGCGTCCATTCCCCGTTGCGGGCCGCCACCATCCCGCGCAGCCGGCTGCGCAGGTTGCCAACGCTGGTTTCCATCGTGTGCTGCAACGACAGATACCGCTGGCGAAAGCTCGAATAATCGAACGCATCCTCGGCCAGGACGGCCGCCAGCTTCTTGGCGGGCGCCCGTGCCGGGGCAACCCGCTTGGCGGCCGTGGCCGCCGTGTCGCTGGCGATGGCGTCGGCTAGCGTGGTGCGCACGCGCACGCATTCGCGTTCTTCGGCGCTGCTGAACATGCGGGCGCCGGGCGCAATCACGGGCGGAGCGGTATTGAGCGCCGCCGACAGGGCGATCGCGTCCGTCCAGCCAAGCCATTGGCTCAGATGGTCGGATAGCGACTGCCTGGACTGCTGGACTTCCGCGTCCGTCAGGCGAGTCAGCAAGCGAATGAGCGTCGGGCCGCTTAAACCTGTGCGCTGGGGGGCTTGCAACATACCACCAGAGTCAAAAAGGGGGGAGTTTACACGCTGCGACGGCCCGGGAGGGCGGGTCAGGGCAGCCGGACAGGGGACAAAGCAATAAATGGGGTCGCATCATGGGCGGCCCATCGCCGCTGCCGCAGTACGGTCTCGATACCCGGCGGGCAGGAACCCTCGGCCCGCCCGTCCGTCGAACCCTGCATGGATGCCCGCACCCCCTGGCGCTTTGCCCGACGACTCCTGATGCTTGCCGCGCTGGCCGCCCTGGCGGTGTGGGCGTGGCCGCGCCTGCCCGAAGCGGCGCGCGCACCCTGGCATATGGCGCGGCTTTCCTGGCAGGATGCGCCGTTGTCGTTGCCCGTGCCCGTACAGGGCGTCGCGCCGAGGCGGCTGGCGGACACCTGGGGCGCCGCGCGGTCGGGCGGGCGTACGCATCAGGGCATCGACATCTTCGCCAAGCGCGGCACGCCGGTGCTGGCCGCAACCGAAGGCGTGGTCACGCGCATCGGCGAGAACACGCTGGGTGGCCAAGTGGTCTGGGTGATGGGACCGGGCCGGCAAATGCACTATTACGCGCACCTGGACGGCTATGCGGATATCCGCCGCGGCCAGCTTGTTGCGCCGGGCGACGTGCTGGGCTTTGTCGGCAATACGGGCAACGCCAAAGGCACGCCGCCGCATTTACATTACGGCATCTACGCGGGGGGCGGGGCGCTCAATCCCTATCCGCTCCTGATCGCGCCCGGTGCGACCGGCGGTTCCCCCACGCCGGTGTCGTCTGCGCAATAGCCGCGCGGCGTGCCGGTGTAGATT
The DNA here is from genome assembly GCA_023432075.1 of Pseudomonadota bacterium. Taxonomy (GTDB): domain Bacteria; phylum Pseudomonadota; class Gammaproteobacteria; order Burkholderiales; family Burkholderiaceae_B; genus Achromobacter. Next base: position 2,476 of record JAEYVD010000477.1, read on the forward strand.
TGTGTCCTGGCAGGGACAAGGGGGCACGACGTGGCGCACTTTCCATGGACTTTCTGATTTCGGCTGCGGCGCGCGCGCTGGCGGCGGGCGACCCGCTGGGCGCGTTGAATCACGTGGCGCTGCGGACCGACGCGCCCGCGCTGGCCTTGCGCGGCATCGCCATGGCGCAACTGGGCGATATGCCCCGCGCGCGCAGTCTGCTGCAAGGCGCCGGCCGCGCGTTTGGTCCGGGGCAGGCCGTGGCGCGGGCCCGCTGCGTCGTCGCCGAGGCCGAGATCGCGCTGGCTTCGCGCGACCTGGGCAATGGCGAGAAGGCCCTGAATGCCGCGCGCGCCACGCTGCAGTCGCACGGCGATGTGGTCAATGCGGCGCATGCCGGTCACCTGGCGGCTCGCCGCCAGTTGCTGCTGGGGCGTCTTGACGAAGCCGAGCGCACGCTTGCGGGATTGCACGTGGCCGCGTTGCCGTTGGCGTCGCGGGCCATTCATGAACTCATCGTCGCGGGCATCGCGATCCGCCGCCAGCAGGCTGCGGCAGGCCGGGCCGCACTCACGCGCGCGGCGCAGTACGCCGGCCAGTCGGGGATCCCGGCGCTGATGGGGGAAGTGGACCGCGCTGCGCAGGCGCTGGACGCACCGGCGGCGCGGCGCATTGGACACGATGGCGAACGGATCCTGTCGCTGGACGAGGTCGAGGCATTGCTGGCCAGCGGCACGCTGGTCGTGGATGCCTGCCGCCACGCCATGCGCGCAACGGACGGGACGGTCGCGCTTGCCGGCCGTCCGGTGCTGTTTGCGCTGTTGCGGGCGCTGGCGCAGGCCTGGCCCCGGGAGGCGACGCGCGAAACGCTCATCGCCCTGGCATTTCGGACGCGCTATTTCGACGAAACGCACCGCGCGCGCCTGCGCGTCGAAATGGGCCGCCTGCGCGTCGCGATGCGTCCGCTGGCTAGCGTGCATGCCACCCGCCACGGCTATGCGCTCAAGCCCCATGCGGCAAGCGATGTTGCGCTGCTGGCGCCGGCGGGCGGCGAATCGGATCCGGAGGCAAGCGCGTTGCTCGCCTTCCTGGCCGACGGCGAGGGCTGGTCCAGTTCGGCGCTGGCGCTGGTCGTGGGGTCCAGCCAGCGCACCGTGCAGCGCGCGCTTGAAACGCTGGCCGCGGCCGGCAAGGTGCAGGCCTACGGGCAGGGGCGCGCGCGGCGCTGGATGCTGCCGCCCGTGCCGGGATTCACGACAAGCTTGTTACTCCCGGCGATTCTGCCGGGCCATTAGCATGAACGGACCCCTACAAAAGGAAGCTGACATGAAACGATCGCAAGCCAAAATCCTGCGTGAATATGGTCCGTTCCCCGGCGTCGACGCTGTCCACGGACTGACGTTCGACGGAGAACAGATATGGTTCGCCACGGGCAACCACCTCGTCGCCATGGATCCCGCATCCGGACAGACCTCCCGCTCGCTCGACATCACGGCCAATGCGGGCACTGCGTTCGATGGCACTTATCTCTATCAGATTGCCGATGGCCGCATCCAGAAAGTGGACCCGGCGAGCGGTGAGATCCTGTCCACGATCCCCGCGCCGGGCGGCGATGGCGTGTCCGGCATGGCGTGGGCGGAAGGCAGCCTGTGGGTGGGCGCCTACCGCGAACGCAAGATCCATCAGGTCGATCCCGGCACCGGAAAGGTGCTGCGCACCATCGACTCCAACCGCTACGTGACGGGCGTGACGTGGGTGGACGGCGAGCTGTGGCACGGCACCTGGGAAGCGGAAGAAAGCGAGTTGCGGCGCCTGGAACCGCGCACCGGCGAAGTCCTGGAGGCGGTGGAGATGCCGGCGGGTGTCGGCGTGTCGGGCCTGGAAGCCGACGGTGGCGGCACGTTCTACTGCGGGGGCGGCGAGAGCGGCAAGGTGCGCGCGGTGCAGCGGCCAGGAAAAGCCTCCGCTTGACGCCGGACAATGGGGAAAATACAACATTAGTAGATATGAGAAGTATTTGCATTTAAACTTCGTGCCGATTTGTCACCCTTATTCCAATTCGGTAGGAAGCCACAATGCAAGATCTGAGACGCGTCGCGCGCGGCCCCCTCGTTCACCCTCGTTTTGTGCTGCGCCGCACGTCGGCGATGGTTTTCCTGGCGTTGGCGTCGACGGGCGCAGTGGCGCAGGAGGCGGCTGTCGCCACGCTGCCCTCGGTCCAGGTGGTGGGCGACACCGCCAATGCGAATACGACCGAGGGGACCGGTTCCTACACGCCGCGCGCCACGGCGGCCAGCACCGGACTGTCGCTGTCTCTGCGTGAAACGCCGCAGTCCGTGACCGTCATGACGCGCCAGCGCATGGACGACGAGGACATGCGGTCGCTGGCGGACGTGATGGCCAGCACGCCCGGCATTTCGGTGCAGAACTTCGATAGCGAGCGCTACACCTTTAATTCGCGCGGCTTCAGCATCACCAACTACATGTACGACGGCGTGCCCACGGCGTTCGATGTGGGCTATGCGGCAGGCGAGTCATCCGTTGACCCCATCATCTACGACCGCGTGGAGGTCGTGCGCGGCGCCACGGGCCTGATGACGGGCGCCGGCAATCCGTCGGCCTCGATCAATCTGGTGCGCAAGCACGCCGACAGCCGCGAGTTCAAGGCGGACCTGAGCGCCGGCGTGGGCACGTGGGACACCTATCGCGCCACGGCAGACCTGTCCACGCCTCTCAATGCCGAGGGCAGCGTGCGCGGCCGCATCGTGGCCGCGTACCAGGACAACCATTCTTTCCTGGACTACTACCAGAACAAGAAGAAGGTCTTCTACGGCGTGGTGGACGCCGACCTGACCTCGCGCACGACGCTCAGCGTGGGCTACAACTACCAGGACAACGAGCCAAAGGGCAGCACGTGGGGCGGCTTTCCGCTGTGGTATGCGGACGGCGGGCGAACCGATTGGCGCCGGTCGCTGAACACCGGCGCGCGCTGGACGTCGTGGGGCAGCACCACGCAGGGCGCGTTTGCCAGCCTGGAGCACCGCTTCGACAACGATTGGCGCGTGCAGGCCGTGGGCTCGTATTCCAAAAATGAAATGGACGGCAAGCTCTTGTACTTGTACGGCTGGCCGGACCGTGAAACCGGACTGGGCATGGGCGCATCGCCCGCCTGGTATCTGGGCGACCGCAAGCAGAATGCGCTGGACCTGAAGGCAAACGGCCCGTTCACATTGTTCGGCCGCCGCCACGAGGCCGTGGTGGGCGCAAGCTTCAACCGGCAGAAGGGCGACTTCAACTACCGCTCAGCCATCGGCGCCGCCGCCGTGGGCAATTTCCTGGACTGGGACGGCTCATATCCCGAACCCGGCTGGAACGATTCCATCATTGCCAATCGCTACACCACCACGCAGACCGGCTGGTACGGCGCGCTGCGCCTGAATCTGGCGGACCCGCTCAAGCTGATCGTGGGCGGGCGCTACAGCACCTGGAAGACCAATTCGGTCGGTTTTGGCGGCGAAGGGCGCACCGAATTCGACAAGAACGACTTCACGCCGTATGCCGGCCTGCTGTACGACATCAACGACACCTATACGGCGTACGTCAGCTATACCGGCATTTTCAATCCGCAGACCTATCAGGACCGCAACGGCAACTGGCTGGATCCGCTGGAAGGCAAGTCGTATGAAGCCGGCATCAAGGGCGAATGGCTGGACGGCCGCTTAAATGCCAGCGCCGCCGTCTTCCAGATCGACCAGGACAACGTGGCGCAGGCGGATCCCGGTCAGATGGTGCCGGGCACCACCAACCAGGCGTACACGGCGGCGCAAGGCACGCGCAGCCGCGGGTTCGACCTGGAAGTGTCGGGCGAAGTGACGCCGGGCTGGAACGTGGCGGCCGGGTGGTCTCACTGGACCGCCCGCGATGGCGACGGCAACGCCATCCAGACCGACCAGCCGCGCAGCCTGGTGCGCGTCTTCACGACCTATCAGCTGCCGGGCGACTGGAACCGCCTGACCGTGGGCGGGGGGGTGAACTGGCAGAGCCATGTGTACACCATCGCCAGCGGACCCAATGGCGAAGAGCGCGTGGGGCAGGGCAGCTATGCCGTGACCAACCTGATGGCGCGCTACCGCTTTAACCGCAACCTGTCGGTGCAGTTGAACGTGAACAACGTGTTCGACCGCAAGTACTACAGCCAGATCGGCTTCTACAGCCAGGGCGCGTGGGCCGCGGGCCGCAGCGCGATGCTGACGATGCGCTACCAGTACTGATTGCCGGCGGGCTAGGCGGGGCCGATCGGCCCCGACGCCGCGCGTGCGGCTTCGGCGATGCTGGCGATGAAGGCTTTGGCGGCTTCCGGCATGATGCGCCCGGCCAGCGTCTGCACTTCGAAGTGGCGCTCGTTCATTTCGCGGTCGCGCAGGGGCACGGCGACGATTTTTCCCCACGCCAGACGGTTGCGGATCGCCAGTTCGCCGCAGAAGGCGACCCCGCCGCCCGCGCTGGCAAAGCCGACCAGCGCGTCGATGCTGCGGCTGGTGAACGCCGGCTCGCAATGCAGCTGCTGGCGGCTGCAGCTGATGTCGATGAGCTGGCGCAGCGTGGAATCGGGCGTGGGCAGCGCCAGCGGATACGCCATCAATTGCGCCAGCGCCATCTCGCGCCGGTCGGCCAGCGGATGGTCGGCCGAAAGGATCGCGCGCACCGGCGCGGGCACGCGCGCTTCCACCCGGATATCGCGCTGGGACGTCAGGCTGAGCGTGACGCCGATGTCCGCCGAGCCGTCGCGGATGCGCTGGGGAATTTCCTGCTGCGAGCAGACATCCAGCGAAAACCGGATACCGGCATAGTGCTGCCGGAACGCCGCGATGGCGGCCGGCACGAATTCCGACGCGTAGCCCTCGGTGCTGACGATGCGCACATGGCCCTGGCGCAGGCCGCGCAGCGCCAGGATGTCGCCCGCCACGCGTTCCACGTCCTGCTGCATGCGTTTGGCGTGCGCGGCCAGCAGTTCGCCGGCGGCGTTCGGGACCATGCCGCGCGCGCGGCGCTCGAACAGCAACGTGCCCAGTTCGCGTTCGACGCGGGCAATCTGCCGGCTGACGGCCGACGGGGCCACATCCAGGCGGGCGGCGGCTTCGCTGACCGAGCCGGTACGCACGACTTCCAGGAAGTAGCGCAGGGAAATCTCCTGCAGGACGCGAGGGTTCATGGTCGGATCCAAGGTTTGCGGAAAGCGCAAAGAAGAATTCTAACCATTGATATTGCTGCAAAGCGTCGGCCGCCTCTAGGATGTGGGCATTCCTTGCGCTCCCATTCGGTACCACAGCCATGTTTCAGTCCGACGCTCCCTCCAAATCCCCCGTTCTGGATTCTCTCCGGCAGGCTAAGCCGGTGCTGTGGACCGGCCCTGAAACCCTTGCGGCCGCTACCGGGCCGGGCGCGCACTTCCTGATGGACCAGGTGCTGTCCGCGCAAGACCGCTTTGCGCGGTTTGCGCCGCTCTTGGCCGAGCTGTTTCCCGAGCTGGCCGCAACGGGCGGCGTAATCGAGTCGCCGCTCTTGCCCGTTGCCGCCATGCAGGCGGCCATTGGGCTGCCGCAGGATGCTGGCCGTCTGTGGATCAAGGCCGATCACGCGCTGCCGGTGGCTGGGTCGATCAAGGCGCGGGGCGGGATCCATGAGGTGCTGGAATTTGCCGAATCGCTGGCCCTGCGTGAAGGCGTGCTGCGCCAAGGCGACGACTACCGCAAGCTGGCCGGCCCCGAGGCCCGCGCCGTGTTCGGCCGTTATCAGGTCGCGGTGGGGTCTACGGGCAACCTGGGCTTGTCGATCGGCGTGATTGCGTCCGCGTTGGGATTCCGTTCGGCCGTGCATATGTCGGCCGACGCAAAGGAATGGAAGAAGGCGCGGCTGCGCGCGCGCGGGGTCGAGGTGGTCGAGCACGCAGGCGACTACGAAAAGGCCGTGGCCGCGGGCCGGGCGCAGGTCGAAGCGGATCCGTTCGGCTATTTCGTGGACGATGAGCGGTCGGCTTCGCTCTTTCTGGGCTACGCCGCCGCCGCGCTGCACCTGCGCGTTCAATTGGGCGAAGCCGGCGTGCGTGTGGATGCCGAGCATCCGCTCTTTGTCTATCTGCCTTGCGGCGTGGGCGGGGCGCCGGGCGGCATCGCGTTCGGCCTGACGCAGCTTTTCGGCCCCCACGTGCATTGCTTCTTTGCCGAGCCGGTGCAGTCGCCGTGCTTCCTGGTGCGAATGATGGCGGGCCGCGGCGAACTGCCGGGCGCCCCGGCGTCCGCGTCCGTGTACGACGTGGGCCTGACCAACGTGACCGAGGCCGACGGCCTGGCGGTGCCGACGGCCTCCGAACTGGCCTACGCGGCCGTGGGCGCGCAACTGCGCGGCGTCTACACCGTGGAAGACGACACCCTGTATGCGGACTTGGCGCGCCTGAAGGACAGCGAAGGCCTGCGCATCGAACCGTCCGCCGCAGCGGGCTTCAGCGGCCCCCGCCATCTGTGCGGCACCGATACCGGCCGGGCCTGGCTCCGGGCGCAAGGCCTGGAGGCGCATCTGTCCCGCGCCACGCATCTGGCCTGGACGACGGGCGGGCTGTTCGTGCCCGACGAAGAATATGACCGATTCCTGAGCCGCGGGCGTTCGCTCGCGGCCGGCAACTAGGCGCCGACAGACGCGCCGCATCTCCACCACCTACCATCGAGCACCGCCATGAAAACCTCGTTTCTTGCAGTCAGCCTCGCTTTTGCCAGCACCCTCGGCGCGGCCGCGCCCGCCATCGCCCAGGACGCCTATCCCACACGTCCGCTCACGATGATCGTCCCGTTTCCGCCGGGGGGCGCCACGGACGTGCTGGGACGCGTCGTGGCCCAGAAGCTGGGGCAGGAACTGGGGCGCACGGTCGTGGTGGAAAATCGCGCTGGCGCGGGCACGGTGATCGGCGCCAGCTACGTGGCCAAGGCCGCGCCCGACGGCTATACGCTGCTGGTGAGCTCGGGCACGACCTTCACGGTTAACCCGGCCATCCAGGCCAACCTGCCGTATGACCCGCTCAAGAGTTTCGAGCCCATCGGCATTGTCGGCCGCACCGGCCTGGCCCTGCTGGCCAACCCCAAGGTGCCGGTCAAGGACTTGAAGGAGTTCGTCGCGTACGTGAAGGACCCGGCGCATGACCAGCCGCCGTACGGCTCGTTCGGCACGGGTACGACCGCGCATTTCGTGGGCGAGGCGTTCATCTCCGCCGCCAAGCTGAAAATGACGCACGTGCCGTACAAGGGCAGTTCGCCCGCGATGACCGACCTGATCGGCGGGCAGATTCCGTTCTCGGTCGACACCGTGGCCGCAGCGTTGCCGCAAAGCAAGCAGGGCAAGGTCCGCGTGCTGGCGGTGTCCAGTCCCA
>JAEYVD010000489.1 GCA_023432075.1 Pseudomonadota bacterium
CCCAGCCGGATGCGCTGGATCGTGGCGGGCCGGTGCGTGGTGTTGTTGATCACCAGCGGACGCGGCAACGCCACCTTGACCGGCCTGCCCGCCTCGCGCGCGGCCAGCGCGGCCAGCAAGGCGTCCGCGCGTACGAAAAGCTTGCCGCCGAAACCGCCGCCGATGTAGGGCGACATCAGGCGCACGTTTTCCTTGGGGATACCCAGCGTGCGCGCCACGTCCGACCGCCCCCACGCGATCATCTGGTTGGACGTCCACAGCGTAAGCTTGTCGCCCTTCCAGACGGCGAGCGACGCGTGCGGCTCCATCATGGCGTGCGACTGATCTGGCGTGGTGTAGGTGGTGTCGATCTTGACGGGCGCTTCTGCAAACGCGGCATCGAAGTCGCCCGTGTCCGTCTTGGGAATGTGCTTGCCCGAAGCGCCGTTGTCCCGCAATGCCGCCAGGTCGTACGCGCCCGGGGCCCGCGCATACTGCACGCGAATGAGCTTGGCGGCCGCGCGCGCCTCCTCGAACGTGTTGGCCACCACCACCGCAATGGCCTGGTGATAGTGCTGGATTTCCGGCCCGCCCAGCAGCGTGGCCGTGTTCATCTTGCCCTTGCCCAGCTTGCCGGCGTTCTGCGCGGTCACGATGGCCAGGACACCCGGCGCGCGGCGGGCAAGACCGGTGTCCATGGCGGTGATGGCGCCCTTGGCGATTGCCGCGCCCACCACGTACCCGACAGCCGCGTTCGGCGCGATGTCGTGATGCTCGTAGGCATACGGGGCCTGGCCGCTCGTCTTGAGCGGACCGTCGATGCGATCGACGGGCTGGCCCACGACCTTGAGCTGGTCGATGGGATTCTGTGTCGCGGGAGTCTCGAATTTCATGGCCTTACGTCCTCGCTTGCGTCAAGACGGCGCCCAGCGCGCGCCGCGCCAGTGTCAGCTTGAAGGCGTTGTCTGGCGTGGGCGCGGCGCCCGCCAGCAGCGCATCGGTCACGCGCGCCGCGCCATCCGGCAGCAGCGCTTCCGCCGACGCATCGCGCCACGGTTCAGGCGCCACGCCGCCCAGCGCCACGCGCCCGGCGCCATCGTCCTGCACCACGGCGGCCACCGACACCAGCGCAAACGCATACGACGCGCGGTCGCGCACCTTGCGGTAGAAGTGCTTGCCGCCCAGGGGCTTGGGCAGCACCACCGCGGTGATCAGTTCGCCCGCGTCCAGATGGGTCTCGATGTGCGGCGTGTCGCCCGGAAGCCGGTAGAAGTCGGCAATGGGAATGACCCGCCGCGTCGCATCCGGGCGAACCGTCTCGACCTTCGCGTCCAGCACGCGCATCGCCACCGCCATGTCGCTGGGATGCGTGGCGATGCAGGCCTGGCTGCCTCCGACCACGGCCAGTTGCCGCGTCACGCCGCCGATTGCGGAACAGCCGCTGCCGGGCACGCGTTTGTTGCAGGGCTGATTGGTGTCGTAGAAATAGGGGCAGCGGGTGCGTTGCAGCAGGTTGCCGGCGGTCGTGGCGCGATTGCGGATCTGTCCCGAAGCGCCTGCCAGCAGGGCGCGCGCCAGCACCTCGTAATCGCGGCGCACGGTCTCGTGAGCCGCCAGGTCCGCATTACGCACCATCGCGCCAATGCGCAGACCGCCGTCGCCGGCCGGTTCGATCCGGTCCAGGTCCAGGCCGTTGACATCGATCAGATGCGAAGGCGTTTCCACCTCGATCTTCATCAGGTCCAGCAGATTGGTGCCGCCGGCGATGAACCGGGCGCGCGGCTCGCGCGCGGCGCTGGCCGCCGCCTCGGCGTCGGTCCGGGGACGCTCGTACGTGAAGGCTCTCATGCCTTGCCCTCCGCGACGTCTTCGATGGCATCCAGGATGTTGGCGTAGGCGCCGCAGCGGCAGATGTTGCCGCTCATCCGTTCGCGGATTTCCTCGGGGGACAGCAGCGGGCGTTCGTTCAGCGATCCGGTCACGTGGCTGGGCATGCCGCGCGCGGCCTCGTCCAGCATGCCCACCGCCGAGCAGATCTGCCCCGGCGTACAGTAGCCGCACTGGTAACCGTCATGCTTGACGAATGCAGCCTGCAGCGGATGCAGCGCGCCCGGCGTGCCCAGCCCCTCGATGGTGGTGATCTGCTGGCCATCGTGCATGACAGCCAGCGTCAGACAGGAATTGATGCGCTTGCCGTCCAGCAGCACCGTACAGGCGCCGCATTGCCCGTGATCGCAGCCCTTCTTGGTGCCGGTCATGTGCAGGTGCTCGCGCAGCGCGTCCAGCAGGCTCGTGCGCAGGTCCAACGCCAATTCGTGGGTGTTGCCGTTCACGGTCAGCGTGACGGTGGACTTCAGGCTTTGCGGCGGCGCGGTGTTCTGGGCAGCGGACATGGCAGGCGTTCCGAGTGCGGTGGCGGACGCGGCGCCCGCCTTGAGCAGGTTGCGCCGCGACATATTGATATCAGTGGGATTTTCCAAGGTTGGAACTCCTGTAAGCGTCCGGCGGGCCGAAGCCCGGACATCCAGGGCGGGTTCCCAGCAAGCGGTGTGCCTGGCCGCGAGCCGCGGGCGTAACGATGCGCACGCCCGCGTGCATGGCCCCCTGGAATTCCCGATAAGATCGTCGTCATCAATCGATGATAGCGACGGCAATCGCCCGGCCGCCACGCCAACCTGACAAGAAAATGTTCGATCTCGAAACCAATCCGGACAACACGGCGCCCCCGCGCTGCCTGGGCATCCTGCTTGCTGCCGGGCGCGGCCGGCGCTATGCCGGCGCCGCCGGGGGCCAGGACAAATTGCTTGCGCCCCTTGCGGACGGCGTGCCCGTGGTGGCCGCCGCCGCGGCGACGCTGCGCGCGGCCACCACGCGCGTCGTGGCAATCACCCGCGCGGATAACGACCGCGTCGCCGCGCTACTGGCGCAGGCCGGATGCGAGGTCGTGACGATCGATCCGCGCGCCGACGGCATGGGCGACAGCCTGGCTGCCGCCGCGCGCCACGTCATGCAGACCGCCGGCGCGGACATCCACGCCTGCCTCGTCGCGCTGGGCGACATGCCGTGGATCCGCCCGGACACCTGCCAGCGGGTCGCGCACGCGGCGCTTCTGCATCCGATCGTGGCGCCGGTCTGGCGCGGGCAGCGCGGCCATCCGGTCGCCTTTCAGCGGTCGATCTGGCCGGCGCTGGCGGCGCTGTCGGGCGATGTGGGCGCGCGTGCCGTGCTGGCGCGTTACGGCGTGACTGAACTCGCGGTCGAGGACGCGGGCGTATGCGCGGATGTGGATACGCCGGACGACCTGGCGGCCGTGCGGCGGGACAGCTAATAACGCGGAAATCAGGCCGGCGTCGCGTTGCTGATTCGCTGGCCGATCACCGGCGCCCCGGCCGGCTCGGCATGACGCGGCAGGGCCACCCGGAAACGCGTCACGTCGTCGCGCGAGTCCACGCTGATGCACCCGCCATGCGAGGCCACGATCTGTTGCGCAATGAACAGGCCCAGACCCAGGCCGTGATGACCGCCGGGGCGGCGCGCGCCGCTGCGAAACGGGTTGAACAGGTGCGGGAGCAGCTCGGGCGGAATGGTGCCGCCATTGGACACCGTCACGACCACCTCGCACGGGGCCTCGCCATTGACCTCGACGCGAACCGGCGCGGTCTTGCTGCCATGATGCAAGGCGTTGCCGACCAGGTTGGCGATGACCTGGGAAATGCGTGCGCCGTCCCATGAACCGGCCGCGTCGCCTCGGCTAAGCGACTCCACGTGGCGCTCGGGAAAGCCCGTGCGCACTTCGTCCAGCGTGCGCTCGACCAGCGCATCCATGCGCAAGGCTTCCGGCGACAGCGCAAGGCCGCCCGCCTGGCGGATGCGCGTCACATCGAGCAGGTCTTCGATCAGGCACGACATGCGCTCGCTGCTTTGCAGCATGCGCCGCGCCAGGCTGGCCACGCGCTCGTCGTCGCCGCGGCGCTGCAGCACCGTGGCGCCCATGATGATGGCCTGAAGCGGCGTACGCAGGTCGTGGCTCAGCACCGCCATGAACATTTCGTTCACCCGCAGCGCCTCGGTGCGCTCTTCCAGCTGCTGCGCCAGCGCGCGCTTGCGCTCGTGCAGTTCGAAGAACACGTTCGCCTTGGTCCGCAGCATGTACGGGTCCACCGGCTTGTACAGGAAATCCACCGCGCCGCTCTCGTAGCCGCGAAACTGCCAGTTCTGCTCGCGCGAGCCGGCGGTGATGAAGATCAGCGGAATGTGGCGTGTGCGCTCGCTGCCCCGGATCAGTTCGGCCAGCTCAAAGCCGTTCATGTCGGGCATCTGCACGTCCAGCAAGGCCAGCGCGACGTCGCCATGGCGCAGCAGCAACTCAAGCGCCTGGGGGCCGGATTGGGCCTTCAGCACCTCGACACGGTCGCTGGCAAGCAGCGCCTCGAGCGCAATCAGATTTTCCGGAACGTCGTCGACCAGCAGGCATTTGATGCGGTCGTCGTGGGAAGGGGCTGATGTCGGGATCATGGTGTCAATGCGGTTGGGTTTCAGGGCAGCCGCCTTGTGGGCAACTGCGCGAACACGGCAGCAATCTCGTCGGGCGTCAGGGCACGCGCCGACGGGACAAGCGCCTGGGCGGCCTGCGGCATGGTAGGCACGGGCGCCGATGCGGGCGACTGCACCAGCGTGCAGCCGCCTGCGGCATGAATGGCGGCCAGGCCTTCGGCGCCGTCCTCGTTGGCGCCGGACAGCAGCACGCCCAGCAGCCGATCGCCATAACAATCGGCCGCGGATTGGAAAAGCACGTCGATCGACGGGCGCGAAAAATTCACTGGGGGGTCGATCGACAGCGCCAGGCGCGGCCCCCGGTCCACCAGCAGGTGGTAGCCGGGCGGCCCGAAATACACATTCCCCGGCTGGATCAGCTGCTGGTCCTGAGCCTCCAGCACGGGCAAGGCGCAGCGGTAGCCGAAGATGTCCGGCAGCAGGCTGCGACGGTCGCACGGCAGATGCAGCACCACGATCACGCCGGCGCGCAGGCCTGCCGGAAGCGCCGGCAGCAAGACATTCAAGGCGTCGATGGCGCCCGAGGATCCGCCGATGACGATCGCATCCCAGGAGGCCGCGGCCTGCGCATCGGCACGAAGGTCCGGTGCGCGCGCGGTCACAGGTCGGCCTTCTTGCGGTAGATGCGGTCCGCCTGCACGAAGTCGTCAAAGCCGTCGGCCTGCGCCGAGAACCGCACCGACTCCCGGGACCCCAGCCCCAGGAATCCGCGATGCACCAGGGCATCGTGGAACAGTCCCAGCGCGCGGTTCTGCAAGTCGCGCTCGAAGTAGATGAGGACGTTGCGGCAAGACACCAGGTGCACTTCGGCGAACACGCTGTCCGTGGACAGGCTGTGGTCGGAGAACACCATGTGTTCACGCAGCGTCTTGTCGAACACCACGCGGCCATAGCGCGCCGTGTAGTAGTCCGACAGCGAGCTGCGCCCGCCGGACTGCGCGTGGTTGGCCGTGAAGGCCGCCGCCCGGTCCAGGTCGAAGACGCCTTGCTCGGCCGCGCGCAGCGCGTGCGGATTGATGTCGGTCGCGTAGATCAGCGAACGGTCCAGCAGCCCTTCCTCGTGCAGCAGGATGGCCAGCGAATAGACCTCTTCGCCGGTGCTGCACCCGGCCACCCACACCTTGATCGACGGATAGGTGCGAAGGATGGGCACGACCTCGCGGCGCAGCGCCAGAAAGTAGCTGGGGTCGCGGAACATGTCGCTGACCTGCACCGTCAGGTATTGCAGAAGGCCCGTGAAGACGG